>CAZMDO010000131.1:0-6896 GCA_964564445.1 uncultured Ruaniaceae bacterium
AGGCCACCGGCCCGGGCATGCCCAGGGCGAGGCGGCCCATGTTCACCGGGTGCAGCCCGTCCACGTCCTTGTCCGGGTCCAGGGCGAGCAGGGCGGCGTCGAAGTCGATCTGCGGCGGGGTGGGGTGCTGGATCAGCACCGCGTCCACGTCTCGTGCCTCGTTCATCTCCGCCACCGCGGCCAGCACGTCCGCCTGGGTGGCGGCCTGACCGAGGTGGATGTGCGGGGAGGTGAAGCCCAGCTCGGCGGCCTTCTCCTGCTTCATCCGGATGTAGCCGGCGCTGGCGGAGTCGTCCCCGACCAGGATGGTGCCCAGCCCGGGGGTGTGCCCGGCGGCCACCAGCGCCTCGATCCGAGGGGCCAGGTCTGCGAACACCGCCTCGGCCACGGGCTTGCCCGGCAGCATCCGCGCGCCGGGAGCCGCGGCGCCCTGCTCAGCGGTCACGCTCGCGCTCACTGCTGCAGCCCGGGGTAGAGCGGGAAGGCACCGGTCAGCGCCTGCACGCGGGCGCGCGCGGCGTCCACGTCAGCCCCGGAGCCGGCAACCAGCAGCCCGGCGATGATGTCGGCCACCTCGGTGAACTCCGCCGCGCCGAACCCGCGGGTGGCCAGCGCCGGGGTGCCGATCCGCAGCCCGGAGGTGACCCGCGGCGGGCGCGGGTCGAACGGCACCGCGTTGCGGTTGACGGTGATGTCCGCATCGTGCAGCAGGTCCTCGGCCTGCTGGCCGTCCAGGGCGGAGCTGCGCAGGTCCACCAGCACCAGGTGCACGTCGGTGCCGCCGGTGAGCACGGAGACGCCCGCCTCGCGCACGTCCGCGGCGTTGAGCCGCTCGGCGATGATCTGCGCGCCCTCGATGGTGCGGCGCTGCCGGTCGGCGAAGCCCTCGCTGGCGGCGACCTTCAGCGCGACCGCCTTGGCAGCCACGATGTGCATCAGCGGCCCGCCCTGCTGGCCGGGGAACACGGCCGAGTTGAGCTTCTTGCCGAGGGTCTCGGCGTCGCGGGAGAGCAGCAGCCCGGACCGGGGTCCACCGAGGGTCTTGTGCACGGTGGTGGAGACCACGTCGGAGTGCGGCACCGGGCTCGGGTGCAGCCCGGCGGCGACCAGGCCGGCGAAGTGCGCCATGTCGGTCCACAGGTAGGCGCCGACCTCGTCGGCGATCTCGCGGAACGCGGCGAAGTCGAGGTGGCGCGGGTAGGCCGACCAGCCGGCGATGATCACCTTCGGCCGGTGCTCGAGGGCGGCAGCGCGCACGGTGTCCATGTCGATCCGGTGGGTGGTCTCGTCCACACCGTAGGCGGCCACGTCGTACAGCTTGCCGGAGAAGTTGATCTTCATCCCGTGGGTGAGGTGCCCACCGTGGGCGAGCTGCAGGCCGAGGATGGTGTCCCCGGGGGTGGCCAGCGCGTGCAGCACGGCCGCGTTCGCGGTGGCACCGGAGTGCGGCTGCACGTTGGCGTAGGCGGCGCCGAACAGGGACTTCGCCCGGTCGATGGCGAGGTTCTCAGCGATGTCCACCTGCTCGCAGCCGCCGTAGTAGCGCTTGCCGGGGTAGCCCTCCGCGTACTTGTTGGTCAGCACCGAACCGGCGGCCTGCAGCACCGCGCGGGGCACGAAGTTCTCGCTGGCGATCATCTCCAGGGTGTCCCGCTGGCGAGCGAGCTCCCCCTCGAGCACGGCGGCGATCTCTGGGTCGACGTCGATCAGCGCCTGGTCGGCCGCACTGACGTCGGTGGTCGGCTGGGTCATGGATCCTCCACTGGGCGATGCATCATCGGGTGATCCTCGTGGCCCAGGCGGGCGACCTCGAGGTACGTGTGCTGCATCGCTCCCCGGTGGTGATCCACCTGCGCCAGTCGCGATGGGACCAGCCTAGCAACACCGCACGGGGACGTGACCAGATCCCGGAGGCTACGCCGTCGACGGGGGTGGGCTCGTGGTGACGAACCGAGCGGTTCCCCACCACGAGAGCACCCTCGATGCGTGGGCCGGCGCGGGCCGGCGTGGTCAGGCGGAGGCGCCGTCCTCAGCCGGGGACGGCGGAGCCTCGCCGCCCTCGCCCATGTCACCGAGGATCTTGCGCAGGTAGGCGTAGGTGAGGTCGCCGGCATTCTGGTCGTACTGGTGCTCGAAGCCGTGCTTGGCGTACAGGGAGAGGTTCTGCTTGGAGTCCTGCCCGGTGAACACCCAGACCTCCTCGGTCTGCTCCGGCAGGTACTGCAGCACGGCCATGATCAGCTTGGTGCCGATGCCCTGCCCCTGCTGGTCCGGCACCACGGCGAGGCGTCCGAGGAGCGCGCGGTTGGCCTCCAGGCCCACCCGGATGGATCCGACCAGCCGGGGCCCGATCCAGGCGCCGATGGTCACCACGTCGGGCCGGCCGAGGTCCTCGACCAGCTCGTCCAGGGTCTGGGTGAGGGCGGGGATGTTCGGGTCGCCGTAGAGCTGCGCCTCGGTCACGAACGCGGCCCGGCGCACGGTCAGCAGCTCGCCGGCGCAGGTGGCATCGACGACGTCGATCCTCAGCTCTTCCATGCCGCTATCCTCCCATCCCCGGGCCGGGCGATGCACCCGAAACACACCGGGGGGACGCTGCGACTACCCTCGTCAGGGTGACGAATGAGCTCGCGGACGCCCCGCACTGGGTGCTGACCCTCTCCTGCCCGGACCGGCCCGGCATCGTGCACGCGGTCGCCGGTGCGATCGCTGCCACCGGCGGCAACATCACCGAGTCGCAGCAGTTCGGCGACCCGCAGACCGGGCTGTTCTTCATGCGGGTGCAGGTACAGGCGCGGGCCACCGAGGACACGCTGCGCCAGGCGCTGGAGCCGGTGGCGAGCGAGTTCGCGATGACCTGGCACGTGGACGCCGCCGGCCGGCCGATGCGCACCCTGGTGATGGCCTCCACCACCGAGCACTGCCTGGGTGACCTGCTGTTCCGGCAGCGGTCGCAGCGGTTGCCGGTGGACATCGTGGCCGTGGTCAGCAACCACACCGTGCTCGCGCCGATTGCCGAGTTCTACGGGGTGGACTTCCACCACGTGCCGGTCACCAAGGAGACCAAGGCGCAGGCCGAGGCGCGGCTGCTGGAGCTGGTCGAGGAGCTGGACGTGGAGCTAGTGGTGCTCGCCCGGTACATGCAGATCCTCTCCGACGAGGTCTGCGAGGCGCTCGCCGGGCGGGTGATCAACATCCACCACTCCTTCCTGCCCAGCTTCAAGGGCGCGCGCCCCTACGCGCAGGCGCACGACCGCGGGGTGAAGCTGATCGGCGCGACGGCGCACTATGCCACCGCGTCGCTGGACGAGGGGCCGATCATCGAGCAGGACGTGGAACGTGCCGGCCATGCCGACGACGTCACCGAGCTGGTGGCGATGGGTCAGGACGTGGAGCGGCGGGTGCTGGCGCGCGCGGTGCGCTGGCACGCCGAGCACCGCATCCTGCTGGACGGGCACCGCACGGTCATCTTCCGCTGACCCCCGGTCGGCGCGGCGGGCCGGAGCAGCCGGCGCGCGGCGGGCCGCCGGAGCAGCGCGCGGGCGGCTGGCCCGAGCAGCCGCCACCGGGGCGGGCGTTCGATACCTGCGCCGCTCGCTCGTCACCCCGGAGCACGAGCCATCGGGCCCGCTCACGAGTGCATCGATTCACGGCCGTGGGGGGCAGGGGCAGTGGGGGGCGGGCAGTGGGGGCCAGGGGCGGTGGCGGCCGTGGGGGCGGTACGGGTGGGGCCGGCGGCGGTCAGCGGTAGAGGTCGCCCAAGGAGCTGCGGCCCTCGTCCCGCGGCTTCCGCTGCGGCTGCGACGCACCCGGGCCGGACGGCACGCCGGGAGCGCCGGAGCCCTGCCACGGTCCGCCGGGCGGCACCGGGGCGCTGCTGGCCGGGCCGTTGGCGTACGCGCCGGCGAGCCCGCCGGACGGGTTCAGCTGCGCCAGCGCCTTCTTCGCCTTCGAGGTGGCGATCGCACCACGGATGCCGATGGCGATGCCGATCAGCATGAAGTACCAGGGGAAGTAGTACGTCCCCCCGGTCGGTGAGGACGCGGCGATCGCGAACGACACCACGAAGATGAGCAGCGCAGCAGCGGCCACCCCGAAGCCGATGTAGATCATCCGCTTGTTGTCCTTGATCTGCTTCTGCGCGAGCGCCACGTTCGCCGAGCCGGGGGCCTGCGCCGCGGAGTAGCTGCTCGGGTCGCCGTAGCCGCCGGGGTGGGCGGCCGGGCCGAACCCGCTGCCCTGCTCGCCCGGCGCCGCTGTAGCCGCCCCTGCGGGCGCTCCCGCCGGCGCTCCCGCAGCCGCACCCGCCGGCGCTCCCGCGGGAGCAGCGTCGTCCACCCAGAAGTTCCAGCCGGCCGGGGCCGGGGGCCAGGACGGGTCCGGCTGCCAGCCGGTCGGGGGGACGAACCCGTCAGGGACCTGCCAGCCGGGAGGTGCGTTGAATCGCTGTGCCATGGGCGGCACTGTAGCGCGGGCCGCCGCTCCAGAATGCGCACGTCCATGGGCAGAACTGCCTATCCGGCGCACCGCCCTGGGCGTGCTCAGCGCAGGAACCGGACCACATGCTCGATCACCGCGGGGTCGCGCAGGATGCGCTGGTGCCCGAGCCCGTCGGTGGTCTCCAGCCGGGCCGATGGCCAGGCGTCGGCGAGGCGCGCTCCGTCGGCATAGGGCACCTCCTTGTCTGCCCGGTCGTGCACCACCAGGGTGCGCGGCAACCCGTGCATCCCGGTGAGGTCGAAGTCGGCCAGCGGCCGGCCGGCGAGCCGTGCCAGGCGGTCGTCGAACCGGGTCCTCGTCCGGTCGGTGTACCCGAGGTGGTCGGCCATGGTTGCGGTCTTCGTCAGCACGTCAGCGTTCGGTGCGACCAGCACCAGCCGGCCGGACGGCATCCCTTCGGCGATGGCCAGCGCGGCGGCCGTGCACCCCAGGGAGTGGGCGACCACGCCACTCGCCGGGCCGTAGCGGTCGGCGACCGCGGTGAGCGCATCGGCGAACTCGATCGCGGTGCTCCGCCGGGGCCCGAGCGCCCCCGGCTCGGACTCCCCGTGGCTCGGTGCGTCGAGGGCCACCACCCGGTGACCGGCGGCCACCAGCGGCGCCACGAACCCGCCGAGCTGGCCCCGCCAACCACCCCACCCGTGCAGCAGGTAGACGACCTCCCCTGCGCCCCACGCCTCAGCGACGACGGTGCGCCCACCGGGGACCGGCACGCGGGTCACCTCGCCGGCGGAGGTGCGCTCGTCCCGGCGGCGGCCACCCGTGCTGGGCATCGTGCACCACAGGCGCACCGCCCAGCGGGCGGCGAGGTCAGGGGCAGCCCGGTCCAGGACGGTGAAGGCCGCCCGCATCCCGGCCAGCAGGACGCGGTCGCGGGGTGCACCCGTGGCGGCTGGGGATCCGGCCGTAGCGCTCGTCATCGTTCCTCCTCGGCTCGCACGTGGTCCAGCAGACGCTCGAACGCGGTCCGGGCTCGGGACTCCGCCTGCGGGTCCTCCAGCAGCCGGTGCCAGTGGTAGAAGGCGAGCATGATGCCGTCCAGGTCGGCGGCGAGCTGGACGGGGTCGGTGTCGGCGCGCAGATGACCCTCGTCGATACCGGTCTGCACGATCCGGGTGAGCGAGTCGTACAGCCGGCGGTGGTCGCGGACGAGCTGGTCGCGCACCGGCCCGGGCTGCTCGTCGAGCTCGGTGCGCGCCTTGACGAACAGGCAGCCACCCGGAGCACGCGCGATACCGCTGTCCAGCCAGTTCTCGAACAGCGCCCGCAGCCGTGGCTCGCCACGCGGCTGGCGCAGCGCCGGGACCACCACGGCGGTGGAGAACTCCTCCGCCGCCCGGGCCAGCACCGCGAGCTGCAGGTCCTCCTTGGAGCCGAAGTGCGCATACAACCCGCTCTTGCTCAGGCCGGTGGCGGCCGCGAGCCGGCCGATGGTCAGGCCGCCCAGCCCCACCCGGTAGGCGGTGACCACCCCCTCGTGCAGGATCGCCTGCCGAGTCGTGCTGCCCTTGCTCCGCTCCGTCGCCACCCCTGAAGAATAGCACGATCGTTCGTGCTTCGGAGAGACGGGAGCAGGCCCACTTGCCGCGGACCGAACCATCGAGTTGACTGGCTCCGACCGGGCGCACCGGCGCCCCCAAGGCACGGGAGCGGGGAGATGAGGACAGCACCAGGGACGTCGATGCTCGGTCGGCTGGGGCGGGAGCTCTGGTGGTACTCGCTGGCGCGCGGCATCATCGCCGTGGTCTTCGGGATCCTGATCCTCCTGTGGCCGCTGAGCGCGATCGTCGTGGGCGTCGTGTGGCTCGGAGTGTTCTGGATCCTCGACGGCGCGCTCGCCATCGTCGACGGCGTCCGGCGGCGCGGCACGCGTGGTGCCGGCTGGGAGATCGCGTTCGGCGTGATCGGGGTGCTCGCCGGGCTGTTCCTGGCCATCCAGCCGCTGCAGGCGGCGAGCACGCTGGTGCTGATCGCCGGGATCTGGGCGATCCTGGGCGGTGTCACCATCGGGCTCGGGGCGCTGCAGGCCCGCGGGCTGCCCGGCTGGGGCTGGGGTGTGGCCGTCGGCGTGGTCACCCTGGTCTTCGGCATCCTGATCGTGGCCTCGCCCGGGGTGGCCCTGGCCACGTTCGTGCTGTTCGTCGGCTGGTACGCGATCATCCTCGGGGTGTCGCTGGTGGTGCTCGCCCTGCGGATCCGCGCCGTGGCGAAGCAGCCCGAGACTCCGCCCCGGGTCTGACCGACACCAGGGACGGGTCCCCTACCCAGGACCAGCACCGGCGCTCCTGGACCGGTCGAGCACCGGCCTGCCTGCTCGAGCTGCTGGACGGGTGCGGGACCTCTACCCCGGAGGCTGCGCCGTCGTCAGCACCAGCGCACAGACGAGCGGGCCGCCC
>CAZMDO010000132.1:0-6852 GCA_964564445.1 uncultured Ruaniaceae bacterium
GGTTCACCGAGGCCAGGTTGCAGCTGGAGTTGTCCAGCGACATGTACTCCGAGCAGTTGCGCACGACAATGCCGTTGGCGACATAGGAGTGATTGCGTGGCTCACGAAGGTTGTAGGTCAGCTCGATGCCCTCGTCGCTACGCTCCACCAACCGCACCGTCTGGTCGGTGTGGTAGGCGGTGCGACTCGCGATCACCTCGGCCAGCAATGCGGCCTTGCGGGAGAGCGTGAACCCGATCTCAGCGGCGAAACGGTCGAGGGCACCGCCGGTGATCCGCAAGTCGTAGCCGGCTGACTGACGGTATCGGGTCTGCGATCCGTCGGGCTTGTAGTGGACGTAACCATCCTCGCTGGGCTCGCGGGTCTGATAGATCCGGCTGGTGACACCAAAGGTCGACAGGAGCCGTTGCACCCCGATCAGCAGGTCGCGCGACACCGACGCCAGGCCGGCATAGGAACCCTTCGTGGGGTTGTGCACCACCGCGCCGTCCGCGTCGAAGAGTCCGCGTAGGAACTCGGCGACAATCTCGGTGGGGGCCGAGAACACCGACTCCGGTACCAACTTGTCAGACGCGACCGCATGGCTGACGCCCAGACCTTGGAGGAAGCGGAAGAACTGCCGGCGACCGAACCGAAGCTGCGCCGTGCCGTTCGCCTGTTCGCTGACCTTCGGTATCGTGCCGCCGTTGATCCCAGCGATGAAGTCCTCGTGTCTCGGCAGGATCTCGGTGCGGTCCTCAGCCGAGCCGTAGATCGTGCTCACGGTGTAGGACGTCGAACCGTCGCCGATGAGCCAACCCAGGTAGTGCGCCAGATCGTTGCTCCATTCCTCGGGAAGGGTGAGCGAGGTGCGTCGCTCACCCTTCTCCAGCTGCCCCGCGCTCAGTGCGGCACCGGGCAGCACCCACGGCGCATTCATCGCCGGAGTGGGCAGATCGAGAGCCAAGACCTGATCGTCCGGTGTGAGGTTCTCTGCCTCTACGTAGCCACGGTTCGTTGTCCAGATCCGATGTCCCGGCGTGCAACGCACCTCGAGACCCGAATTGAAGCGCAGTCGCACGATCGGATTGTGACCGGTGATCATGAACGCTTCCGGGCGCGTCAACACCATCGACTGCGTCGGAGAGTCGGCGTTGGTTGCATCGTGAGTGTAGACGGCGAACTCCTCGCCATCGTTGGCCCGCCGCAGCAATTCGCGGAATCGCAACAGGCCCTTGTCCGTGTGGACCATGGTGTCGGCGGTGAAGCACGGATTGGAGGCGGTGATCCGGCCGTCCTCGGGGGTGGTGTGCCAGTCGTTGATGGTGTCGTCGTACTGCAGCCCGGGGTCGGCGCACTCCCAGGCGGCCTGGGCGATGGAGTCGAACAGGCCGCGGGCGTCCACCCGCTCCACGACCGAGTGGTCGGTGCGGGCGCGCAGGGCGAAGTCGCCGCCGGCCTCCACGGCGCGCATGAACTCGTCGGTCACCCGCACGGAGTTGTTCGCGTTCTGGTACTGCACCGAGGTGATGTCCGCGCCGCCGAGGTCCACGTCGAACCCGGCCTCGCGGAGCACCCGGATCTTGTCCTCCTCGCGGGCCTTGGTGGCCACGAACTCCTCGATGTCCGGGTGATCCACGTCCAGCACCACCATCTTGGCCGCGCGGCGGGTGGCGCCACCGGACTTGATCGTGCCGGCGGAGGCGTCCGCGCCGCGCATGAACGAGACCGGGCCGGAGGCGGTGCCACCGGAGGAGAGCAGCTCCTTGGCGGACCGGATCCGGGACAGGTTCAGCCCAGCGCCGGAGCCGCCCTTGAAGATCAGCCCCTCCTCCCGGTACCAGTTCAGGATCGACTCCATGGTGTCGTCCACCGACAGGATGAAGCAGGCGGAGACCTGCTGCGGCCCGTCGGTGCCCACGTTGAACCAGACCGGGGAGTTGAAGGAGAACACCTGGTGCAGAAGGGCGTAGGTGAGCTCGTGGGCGAACACCTCGGCGTCCGCCTCTGCTGCGAAGTAGCCGTGCTCGCGCCCGGCGCGGGTGTAGGTGAGCACCACCCGGTCGATCAGCTGCTTGAGGCTGTGCTCGCGGGTCTCGCTGCCCAGCGCCCCGCGGAAGTACTTGGTGGTCACGATCGTGGCCGCGTTCTGCGACCAGAAGTCTGGGAACTCCACCCCGCGCTGGGTGAAGATCGTCTCCCCGGTGCGCCAGTTCTGCTGCACCACGTCCCGCCGCTGCCAGGTGACCTGCTCGTAGGGGTGCACCCCGGGGGTGGTGAAGATCCGACCGATGCTCAGGCCCTTGCCGGTCCGCTCGGCCCGGGACTCGGCGGGCACCGTCTGCGTCATGACCACTCCTCACTCATCCAGTACAACCACAATATGTTGTCGAACTACATGAATGCAACTACTAGATGTTGTGAGTTTGCTGGCATCGTGTCAGATTCTGGACGAGGGGTCAGGTCCCGGGCGGGACGCGGGTTGCACGGCAGGGGGCCCGCACGACAGCGAGGGTGGCCCCGGCGCCGGCCCGGTGAGGAACCGTGACGTCGGGACCACCCTCGAGTGGTGGAACTGTGGTGCTACCCGCCTACGCGGCCGGCGGCGCCTCTCCGGCGGTGCCACCGGGCTCGTCGGTGTCCTCCGGGTCGGGGTGCCGGCGCAGGTGGACCAGGGCCACCACGAGACCGCCCCAGACCAGCCCGATCGCGATGATCATCATGATGATCGCCGATGCATCCATCACCGCTCACCTCCTGTCATCAGCAGCTCTCCTTCTCGTTCGACCACACCCTTGGGCCACGGCACGAAGGACAGGATGACCGCGATCACGATGAGACCGATCGCCACCCCCCAGCCGAAGATGCCCACGAAGCTGCTGGGCATCTCCCCGTAGCCCTCCTGGATGCGGGTGATCACCTCGCTGATGAACATGAAGCCGAGCACCACCGGGGTCACGACCGTCAGCATCACCATCCAGCCCCAGTTCAGCTTGAACGAGGAGATGGCGTTGAGGTGGTTGGACAGGCCCCGCAGCCGGCGCAGGCCCCAGCCGAGCGTGATCACCGCGACCAGCCCGGCACCGACGATGCCGAAGTTGTTGGCGAAGTTGTCCACCACGTCCAGCAGGTTCAGCCCGGTGGTGGTGGGGAACAGCACCAAGGACACCACGGCCATCAGCCCGCCGACCACCAGCACGGAGACCGTGCGGCTGAGGTTGAACTTGTCCTCGAAGGCGTCGATGACCACCTCCACGATGCTCACCAGGGAGGTGATGCCGGCCAGCACCAGGGAGGCGAAGAACAGCACCCCGAGGAACGCACCGCCGGGCATCGTGGAGATGATCGCCGGGAATGCGATGAACGCCAGCCCGATCCCGCTGGAGACCACCTCGTCGACCGCGACACCCGAGGCGTGCGCCATGAACCCGAGGGCCGCGAACACGCCGATGCCGGCGAGGATCTCGAACCCGGAGTTGGAGAAGGCCACCACCAGGCCGGAGCCGGTGAGGTTGGTCTTGCGCTTCACGTGCGCGGCGTAGGTGATCATGATGCCGAACGCGATGGACAGGGAGAAGAAGATCTGCCCGTAGGCGCTCACCCAGACGTCGGAGTCGCTGAGCGCGCCCCAGTCCGGGGTGAACAGGGCGTTCAGGCCCTCCAGGGCGCCCGGCTGGCGCAGCGCCTGGATCACGAAGATCACGAAGATCACGATCAGCACCGGGATGAACACCTGGGACAGCCGGGCGATCCCGGACTGGATGCCCATCCGCAGCACGATCAGCGTGAACAGCCAGATCAGCAGCAACGGTACGAACACGCCCACCACGAACGACCCGCCGAGGCTGAACTCCCCGCTCTGCTGCAGGAAGTCGGCGCCGAAGAACTCCTCCGGGTTGTCGCCCCAGTCCTGGGTCACGGAGAAGCCGATGTAGCGCACCGCCCAGGCGATCACCACGGCGTAGTACACCGCGATCACGAAGCAGATGCCCACCTGCCACCAGCCGATGGCCTCGGTGCCGCGGCTGAGCCGCCGGAAGCTCAGCGGCGCCGAGCCCCGGTACTTGTGGCCGATCGCGTAGTACATGAACAGCAGCGGGATACCGGCGGTGAGCAGAGCCACCAGGTACGGCACGATGAACGCGCCGCCACCGCCCTCGTAGGCCACGTAGGGGAACCGCCAGATGTTCCCCAGGCCGATGGCGGATCCCATCGCCGCGAAGATGAACGCACTCCGCCCTTTGAACTGTTGCCGTTCACTCATCCCTGAGCCTCCCAGATCGACATGTCACCTGCGAACGTCCCTGTCCACCCACTCAACTGCTCGGGTGACCACACCGTAGCGACTCCGCGTCGCCGAGTCACGCACCTGCCCGCGGGCGCGCTCACCGCACGCGGGCGTGGTCAACGCCTGCCGGACGGCTCACCCGTGCCGCTCCAGCACCACCTTCCCGAACACCTCACCGGAGGCGAGGTGGGTGAAGGCCGACCGCACCTGGTCGGCCGAGTCCAGGTCGAAGGTCGAGTCCAGCACCGGGCGCACCCCGGTGGCCAGCAGCATCGCGAGCACCTCGTGCAGCTGGCCGAGGGTGCCCATCGTGGTGCCGACCACCCGCAGGCTGCGGAAGAACACCCGGTTCAGGTCGGCCGAGGGCGCCGGTCCGCTGGTGGCCCCGGCCACCGCCACCACCCCACCGGGGCGCAGCGAGCGCAGCGAGTGCTCCCAGGTGGCCTCACCGACGGTCTCCATCACGGCGTCCACCGGCGCCACCCGGGTACCGGTCGGCACCGCCTCGTGCGCACCGAGCCGCTCGACGGCGTCGGCTCGCTTGGTCTCGCTGCGGGACGTGGCCAGCACGTAGCAGCCGGCGGCGCGGGCGAGCTGGATCGCGGCCGTGGCCACTCCCCCACCGGCGCCCTGCACCAGCACCCGGTGCCCGGGACGCACCCCGGCGGCGTCGAAGAGCATCCGGTAGGCGGTCAGGTAGACCGTGGGCAGGCAGGCGGCCTCGGCGAAGGTCAGCTCGGCCGGTTTGGGCACCAGGTTGCGGGCCGGCACCCAGACCGTCTCGGCGAGGGTCCCCGGGTGCAGCTCGGAGAGCAGCGTGCGCTTCGGGTCCAGCGTCTCCTCCCCCTGCCAGCTGCGCGAGGGGATCACCGAGTGCACCAGCACCTCGTTGCCGTCCGGATCCAGGCCGGCGGCATCGGTGCCGAGCACCATCGGCAGCCGGTCCGCCGGCAGACCCACGCCACGCAGGCTCCACAGGTCGTGGTGGTTCAGGGCGGCGGCACGCACCTGCACCGGCACCCAGCCCTCCGGCGGGGCGGGGTCGGGCAGCTCACCCACCCGCAGTCCGGACAGCGGATCTAGGGCATCCTGGCTGGCGGCGTAGACGGCTCGCATACCCACCACCGTAGGGGCGCTCCGGCGGAGCAGCCAGCGGGTCCGAGCCTGCCCGGCAGATGTGGGACGATAGGGGGCGGTCCACTTCCCGTCACCAGCAAGGAGACACCGATGAGCAAGCGCGGTCGCAAGCGCAAGGCCCGTAAGCGCGGCGCAGCCAACCACGGCAAGCGTCCCAACTCCTGATCGGCTGCGCGTCCGCACGCCGGACACGCACGATCCTCTCGATGCCGAGCCCGCCACCGGGCTCGGCATCGTCGCCTCTACCGGCGGTCGGGAGGCCAGCAGCCTCAGCGGGTGCGCGTCTGGCGCAGCAGCGTCAGCTGGGTGCGCACCCGCATCCGCAGCGCGTCCGGGGCCACCTCGGCGCAGGAGCGCTTCAGCACGATCCGCAGCTCACGCTCCCGGCTGACCTCGTCCAGGCAGGTGGTGCACTCCTCGATGTGCGCCCGCAGCCGGTCGAGCTGCAGTGCGGACATCTCCGCGTCCAGGTACTCATACAGGTGCTCGAGCGCTTCTTCGCACCGGCACCCTTCCCCGCGGGTCTCCTCGGTCATACCTTCTCCACCTTCATCCCCAGCGACCGCGCGTGATCGGCCAACAGCTGCCGCAGCTGCCCGCGACCACGGTGCAGCCGCGACATCACCGTGCCGATCGGGGTGTCCATGATCTCGGCGATCTCCTTGTAGGCGAAGCCCTCCACGTCGGCCAGGTACACGGCGAGGCGGAAGTCCTCCGGCAGCTGCGCCAGCGCCTCCTTCACCTCGGTGTCACCGAGGGCGTCCAGGGCTTCGGTCTCCGCCGAGCGCAGCCCGGTGGAGGTGTGCGAGGCGGCGCGGTGGATCTGCCAGTCCTCCACCGAGTCGGCGTCCGACTCCTGCGGCGCGCGCTGCTTCTTGCGATAGGTGTTGATGAACGTGTTCGTGAGGATCCGGTACAGCCAGGCCTTGAGGTTCGTGCCGGGCTTGTACTGGTGGAAGGCGGCGAAGGCCTTGGCGAACGTCTCCTGCACGAGGTCCTCGGCATCGGCCGGGTTGCGGGTCATCCGCAGCGCAGCACCGTAGAGCTGGTCCAGGTACGGCATCGCGTCGGTCTCGAACCGTCGCTCCCGCTCGGCGGCGGTCTCGTCCTGCGGCGCGCGCTCAGTCTCGTCGGTCATCACGGTCGAGCCTAGCCTGGCCACGCCGGTCCGCATCACGGCATCGGTGCCCGGCTGCTGGGGGGTGAGCATGGTGATCGGGGTCTCCGCCGCGGCCCATGGCTGACCGGCGGAGGCGGGGGTCGGCAACGAGCCCGCCGGCACCGTGCAGGAGCCGGGTCCGCACATCATGCCGAAGGCCGGCGCGGGGCCGGTGCTGAGGGCGGTCTGCGTACTCATCACCTGGTGCAACCTCACCGCCCGGCGATCCATTCCGACGGCGGAGCCCACCACGCCCTGCCACCGCACCCGGGCAGCACCCCACCCGGGC
>CAZMDO010000133.1:0-6762 GCA_964564445.1 uncultured Ruaniaceae bacterium
CGCGGCCATCTCGGTGGCGGCGTTCAGCTTCATCGTGCACGACCCGAGCGGGATCATCCCCCGGTCCAGGGCGTAGTCCTTGCCGGCGAGGTGGCGCAGGTAGCGCATCATCGCCGTCTCCGACCGGTGGCTGTGGAACACCGGGTGGGTGAGGTAGTCGGTGGTGCGCAGCTGGTCCTCGGGCAGGCCCCAGCGCTGCTGGTCCGCCTCCCCCGCCGCCCCGGTGCCGCCGGTGAGCCGGGTGTAGGCGGCCAGCACGCGATCCAGGTGCGCCTCGGTGGTGGTCTCGTCGCAGGAGAGGGTCACGTGGTCGTCGTCGGCCACATGCACGGCCACGTCCTCCGCCAGTGCTGCTTCGTGCAGCGCACCGGCCTGCCCGGGCAGGTGCAGGCACACCGTGTCGAAGAACTGCTCGTGCACGACGGCGGCACCCGCCTGCCGTAGCCGGGTCGCCAGGGTCAGGGCCTGGGTGTGGGCGTGCCGGGCGATCGCGGCCAGCCCGTCCGGGCCGTGGTAGACGGCGTACATCGAGGCCATCACCGCCAGCAGCACCTGCGCGGTGCAGATGTTGCTGGTGGCCTTCTGCCGGCGGATGTGCTGCTCGCGGGTCTGCAGCGCGAGCCGGTAGGCCACCTGGCCGTCGGCGTCCTTGGAGACCCCGACCAGCCGGCCGGGCAGCTGCCGCTGCAGACCGGAGCGCACCGAGAGGTACCCGGCGTGCGGGCCGCCGAAGCCCATCGGCACGCCGAACCGCTGGGTGCTGCCGGCGACCATGTCCGCACCCCAGGTGCCGGGTGCCTCCACCAGGGTGAGGGCGAGCAGGTCGGCGGCGACCACCAGCTGGGCGCCGGCCTGGTGGGTGATCCGCTCCCAGTGCGCCACGGTGGCGCGGTCCAGCACGCGGCCGCTGGCACCCGGGTAGGACAGCAGCACCCCGAAGCCCTCGGCCAGGGACTCCGGCGGGGCGGCCGGGTCGATCTCGCGCAGCTCGATGCCCACAGCGGCCGCACGGGTGGCCAGCACCGCCTTGGTCTGGGTGAAGGTGTCGGCGTCCACGTAGAACACCCCGGCCTCACCCTTGACGGCGCGCCGGGCGAGCAGCATCGCCTCGGCCACCGCGGTGGCCTCGTCGAGCATGGAGGCGCCGGCGATGTCCAGACCGGTGAGGTCGCAGACCATGGTCTGGAAGTTCAGCAGCGCCTCCAGCCGGCCCTGGGAGATCTCCGGCTGGTAGGGGGTGTAGGCGGTGTACCAGGAGGGGTTCTCCAGCACGTTCCGGGCGATCACCGAGGGGGTGTGCACGCCGTAGTAGCCCTGGCCGATCATCGAGGTGCGCACGGTGTTCTTCGCGGCGATGGTGCGCAGCTCGGCGAGCACCTGGGCCTCACCGGCGGCCGCGGGCAGCTCGGGTGCCGCCTGGTGCAGGATGCTGCCGGGGATGGCCGCGGTCATCAGCGCGTCCAGGTCGGGGTAGCCGAGCAGGTCGAGCATCTGCTGCTGCTCGGCGGTGCTGGTGCCGATGTGGCGGGCGGTGAAGGGTGCTGCGGGTTCGGTGCGGGGTGCGGGGTGGGTCATCGGTGGTCGGTTCAGCCTTGGGTGAGGGTGGTGTAGGCGTCGGCGTCGAGGAGCTCGGCGCTCTCGCCGGTGGTGCGCACGGTGAACAGCCACCCCTGCCCGAACGGGTCGGAGTTGACCAGCTCGGGGTTGTCCACGGCCTCCTGGTTCACCTCGGCGACCTCACCGGTGACCGGTGCGTACAGGTCGCTGACGGACTTGGTGGACTCGATCTCGCCACAGGTCTCCCCCGCGGTGACCTGGGACCCGGCCTCGGGCAGGTCGAGGTAGACCACGTCCCCGAGGGAGGTGGCGGCGTACTCGGTCACCCCGATCCGGGCGACGTCGCCGGAGATCTGCACCCATTCGTGCTCGGCGGTGTACTGGCGGTCGGTGGGCAGGCTCATGGCCGCGCTCCTTCTCCTGGGGCTACTTCGGACGGCGGTAGAACGGTGGCTTGGTGACGGTCATCGGGGTGGGGGTGCCGCGCACGTCGACGGTCACGTCGGCATCGGCGGGCAGCTCGCGGTCCACCCGGGCCAGGGCGATGGGGTGGCCGAGGGTGGGCGAGAGGATCCCGGAGGTGATCTCCCCGACCTGGTCGCCGGCCACGAAGACCGGGTAGCCGGCGCGGGCGGCCCGCCGTCCCTCGCCCCGCAGTCCGACCAGGTGGTGGCGGGGCGGTTCCGCGGCCCGGGCGGCGAGCGCTTCCTGGCCGACGAACTCCCGGTCGGTGTGCACCAGGCGCCCCATGCCCACGTCGTAGGGGGTGGTCTGGTCGGTCAGCTCGTGCCCGTACAGCGGCATCCCGGCCTCCAGCCGCAGCGAGTCCCGGCTGGCCAGGCCGCAGCGCAGCACCCCGGCGTCCTGGCCGGCGTCGAGCAGGCTCTGCCACAGCGGGACCGCCGAGGCCGCGGAGACGGACAGCTCGAAGCCGTCCTCACCGGTGTAGCCGGTGCGGGCCAGCAGCACCGGGATGCCGGCCACCTCGGCGGGCATCGCGGCGTAGTAGCGCAACCCCTCCAGGTCGGCGTCGGTGCGGGTGGCGAGCACGGCGGCGGCACGTGGTCCCTGCAGGGCGATCAGCGCGCGGGTGGTGGTCCGGTCCACGATGCCCACCTGGTAGGGGGCGCTGCGCACGGTCAGCTGGTCCAGGACCGTCTCCCGGTTGGCGGCGTTGGCGATGACGAGGAACTCCTCGTCCGCGAGCCGGTAGACGATCAGGTCGTCGAGGATCCCGCCCTCGGCGGTGACCAGCATGGTGTACCGGGCCCGCCCGGTGCTCAGCCGGGAGACGGCGCTGACCAGGGCGGTGTCCAGGGCCAGGTCGGCCTGCGGGCCGTGCACCTCGATCTGTGCCATGTGGGAGAGGTCGAACAGGCCCGCGCGGCTGCGCACGGCCTCGTGCTCGGCGCGGTCGCCGCTGAACCGCAACGGCATCTGCCAGCCGGCGAAGTCGGTCATCACCGCTCCGGCGGCCAGGTGCTCGGCGTGCAGGGGCGTGCTCAGCTCAGTCATGGCCTCTTCATCCTCGGGTCCTGCCCGGTTGCGCGGGGCAGCCTCGTCTCACGGGCTCAGGCGGCGTCCGGTTTCACCGCCAGCACGTGGCAGGGCGCATCAAGCAGGATACGTTGCGCGTTGGAGCCGAGGATGAGCTTGCCGAGCGGGGACCGGCGGCGCAGCCCGATGACGATCAACGACGCGTCGCCGCGTTCGGCTGCCCCCATCAGCGCCTCGGCGACGTCATCACCGCGCTGGACGTGCTGCACCTCGACGTCCACCTCGCGGCCGGCCACCAGCTGCCGGGCCTCGGCCACGGCGGCCTGGAGGTCGGCGTCGTCCGACCCGCGCGGAGCGTGCACCACCACCTGGAGCCGCTCGTCCCGGCGGCGCGCCTCCGCGACGGCTGCGTCGAGGGCCGCTCGGCCCTCTGCGGTGGCGATGAACCCGACCACGATCACCTGGTGCTCCTCCCATCGGCTACGGCTGACCCTAGCGCGTCCGCCGGCGCCGGGCATGCCATCGAGCAGCGGACGGGCGGGCAGGTTCGTCGACCACGTCGGTGCCGGCCTGGTCGGTCAGGACGCGCGTGCTGCGCAGCGTGCCCAGCCCGGCGGGATGCCGTTCGCCAGGGCGGTGCCGAGCAGGCCGGCGAGGGAGTAGTCGGCATCCACCTCCAGGGCGCGCTGCAGGAGGATGTTCGCCCGGGCTCCGTCCCCGGTCCACCAGGCCAGCCAGGCCCGGGAGGTCAGCACCGGAGCGCGCCACCGGTCGGTGGCGTGAGTAGCGAGGAGGCTGAGGGTGCGGTCGGCGGCGCGCACCCGGGCCGGTTGCGGCCGGAGCCGGCCGGAGAAGACCGCACCGATGACCTCCTCGCGCAGCGACTCGCCGAGCAGCCGGCCGGTCCCGCTCCACATCAGAGCGGCGTCGCGCACCCAGGTGTCCGACAGACCGGCCAGGACGGCTCCCAGCTCCTCGGCGGTCGGCTCCCGCGTGGCTGCTGCGCGGACCAGCGCCACCCAGCGGTGGGCCATCTCGCGCTGCCACGCCGAGAGCGCTGTACCGGCCAGGTCCGGCCGGGTCTGCAGGTGGGCCTGCGCGGCGGCGTCGGTGCGGGCGCACTCCTGCGCGCTCGCCCGGGGGTCCGGTACGAGGGCCTCCCGGCTGCTGGCGTAGGTCTGCCCGTGGTAGACGTACCAGGCGGAGACCTGGGTGTTCTCCAGCACCTCCAGCGGTTGACCGGTGTGCGGACAGCATGGCTGGGTGCTGCAGTCCACGCACCGGAACCGCTCCGGCCCGACCAGGTAGGTGCGGCCGAGCTCCGCCCAGGGCGTGGTGCGCCACCAGGCGAGTGTCCGTCCCGCGGGTCCCTGCCCGCGGAGCACGGCCGCGAACGGCTGCTCGGTGTAGATGGCGCAGACCACCCGGTCCGCGCCGTCGCGCTGCAGGTGCCGGCTCATCTCCACCTGGGCCTGGCGTCCGCCCACGAGGCTGCCGATGATGCCCAGGTCGGTGCGGGCGACCAGTCCGGGCTCGCAGCCGGGGTCGGCGTCCTCCTCGTCCGGCTCCTGCCGGCGCAGGGAGGCCAGCACCACGGACTCGTGCGGCCAGAAGTGCACCTGGTACGGCAACCAGGCGAGCACCTCTCGGGGCTGGTCCAGGTGCAACCAGGGCGGGGGCACGGGCACCGCCTCCTCGTCGGGTTCGGTTCCGAACGGGTCGGTGCCGGGGAGCTCTGTCGCTGGTGGTGGGGTGATCTCGTCCATCACCCGATCCGACCGCACGGCGCCGACCCGGCGTACCGGGCCGGGGAGGGGGGTGTGGACGGTGAGGCATCGGACCTGACCGCGCTGGTCCTCCCGGGCCCGACCACCCGGTGGTCACGGATACGCTGGAGCGGTGCAGACCGTCGACACCCAGCTCTGGTTGGACCAGCTCCGGCAGGCGGTCTCGTCCCGGGTCTCGGCGTGCATCGCCGAGCTGGCCGAGACCTACGCCGGCATCGGTGCGGAGGTCAGCGACCTGTTCACCATCTCCACCGGTCTGCTCGCCGGTGGCAAACGGCTGCGCGCCGCGTTCGCGGCCGCCGGCTGGGCGGCGTTCGGCGGTGCCGAGCTGGCGACCCCGGTGGTGCGCGCCGGCGCGGGTCTGGAGCTGTTCCAGATGGCCGCGCTGGTGCACGACGACGTGATCGACGCCTCCACCACCCGGCGCGGGATGCCGGCCGCGCACCGGCAGCTGGCCGACCGGCACCGGGCCCTGGGCATGGAGGGCGATGCGGACCGGTTCGGCCAGAGCGGTGCCGTGCTCCTGGGCGACCTGCTCCTGGTTGCCGCGCAGCAGGAGATCGAGGGCGGTCTGGCGTCGCTGCCCGCCGAGGCCCGGGGGCGGGCCCGGTCGATCATGCTCGCCATGATGGCCGAGGTGACCGTGGGCCAGTACCTGGACATCTACGCCCAGGCGGCACCGTGGAGCCCCGACCCGGCGGTGGACCTGGACCGGGCGCGCCGGGTGATCCGGGCCAAGTCCGCCAGCTACAGCGTGCAGCAGCCGCTGCGGCTCGGGGCGGCCATGGCCGGGGCGGACGATGCCGGTCTGGCGGCCTGTGCCGCGTTCGGCCTGCCGATCGGTGAGGCGTTCCAGCTGCGCGACGACCTGCTCGGGGTGTTCGGCGATCCGGCCCTGACCGGCAAGCCGGCCGGTGACGACCTGCGCGAGGGCAAGCGCACCGTGCTGGTCACCTCGGCGATGACCCGGGCCAGCGACGGCCAGCGGGTGGTGCTGCAGGATGCGCTGGGCAACCCGGACCTGCAGGCGGCGGACGTGAACCGGGTGCGGGAGGTCCTCACCGCCACCGGCGCGGACCGGGAGGTGGAGGCGTTGATCGAGGAGCGCGTCACCGAAGGGTTGCGGGTGCTGGCGGCCGCCGAGGTGAGCCCGCACGCCGGCGCCGTGCTCCGGTCCTTGGTGCAGGCGGCGGTCACCCGGACCTCCTGAGCGCAGCCCGGCCGGGCAGGTCGTGGGCTCAGGCCGGCCGGGCAGGTCGTGGGCTGAGCCGGGTACCACCGGACCGGCGTGCCGGCCGGCTCCTGCTCAGAAGGCCAGGGACTGCGCGGCGCGACGGACCGCGTGGGTGCGCCCGTCGCGCAGCGCCGCGATCGGCGTGCTGTCCAGCTCCTCGCTGTCGCGCAGCAGCCAGTCGACGATCTCCGCGTCGTCGAAGCCGGAGTCGGCGAGCAGCATGATCGTGCCGCGCAGGGACGGCAGCACCACGGCGGTGCCGGGCTCCTCCCCCGGTACCAGGAACGACCCGGGGACCTGCAGCGCGTTGTTCTCGCCGCGGCGCACGGCCACCAGCACCCGGTCGCGCAGGTAGCCGCGCACGGTCCGGTGCGGGAGTCCGGTGGCGTCGGCCACCTCGGGCAGGGTCAGCCAGTTCTGCTCGTCAACCACAGCCCTGAGCGTAGTGCGCTCTCGTGGTGCGCCGTCACGCGACCGTCTCGTCCGCCGTCAGGGGACCGTCCGGTGCGCCGGAACGTGACCTGCCCGTGTGCCGGGACGTGACCTACCCATGTGCCGGGACGCGCCGTGCCCGTGGACAGCGCCGCAGGTCACAGCAACATCACGGGGTTGTCACGATCCGGCATAACCACTACTGTCACACCTGTCCCATCATCCACATACACCACATGAACCACGTTGTTCACT
>CAZMDO010000134.1:0-6728 GCA_964564445.1 uncultured Ruaniaceae bacterium
CGCGCACGTCCAGGTCCAGGCAGGCGTGCCCGCGCTTGGTGATCCTCATGTCCGCCGAGCCTAATCCGGTCGGCCCCGAGCGGCACGGGGACGGCCACCGGCCGACCGGGGCGAGTCCTTGCGCCGGGCGACCGGTGCTGCCAGGCTTCGGCCATGGGCCAGCCGACGGGGGAACAGCCGCACTCGCACATGCTCGAGCCGAGCACCGACCCGGGTGAGGCCGGGCCCGCCCGGTCCTACACCGCCGTCACCACGCTCGCCTTCGTCACCGCGGTGACGCTGGTGGTGCTGGTGCACGAGCTCTCCCACCTGGTGGCGGGCCTGCTGCTCGGCTATGGCAACACGCTCTACCCGTTCGGCGTGACCCACCATCCGAGCCCCACCACGGGCGACGCTGCGGTGGCGGCCCTCACCGGCCCGCCTTTCAGCCTGGTCACCGGCGCCATCCTGATGGTCTGGCAGCCGCTGCGCGCCCGGCGCGGCTACGGCCAGCTGCTCTGGCTGTTCGTTGCGTGGATCTCGATGATGGAGGGTGTGGGCTACCTGCTGCTCACCCCGTTCGGCATCGGGGACACCGGCTCGACCGCAGCGGCCTACGACGTCTCCCTCGCGGTCACCGCACCGATCGGCGTGCTCGGGGTGCTCGGCACGATCCGGCTGGCGATGAGGTTCGCGGTGCCGCTGCTGCGGCACACCGACGGCTCCCTGGCGCAGATGCGGTCGGTGGCGTTCTACCCGTGGATGATCGGCACTGCCGTGATCCTCGGCCTGACCGTGCTGTACCTGGCCCGCGCCGGTGACCAGTTCGCCGCCGGCGACGTGTTCGGCGTGCTGATGGGGGCCTTCGCGCTCGGGGTGTGGGCGCCGATGTCGCTGCCGTTCACCACCCGGGCGCGGGCGCTGGACCCGGCCCTGCCCGGCAGCGAGCCGCTGGCGATCGATCGTGTGCCGGTGCTAGGCGTGGTGGTGCTGGTCGTGCTGGTCGCCGTGAACGTGCTGCTGCTCGGACCCGGGCTGTCGATCGGCTGAGCCATCGGGCCGCCCCAGTGCGGCCGTCGGTGCCTTCGCAACCCACCCGGCACGATTCGGTGACAGAATCCCTGCGTGCTCGCGCCGTACGCCCGCGTGCTGGGGATCCCCGGCGCACTGAAGTTCTCCAGCGCCGGGGTGCTGGCCCGGCTGCCGATCTCGATGGTCAGCCTGTCCATCGTGCTGATGGTCTCTGCGCTGTACCACGAGTACGGCCTGGCCGGACGGATCACGGCGACCTTCGCCGTCGCGCAGGCGCTCTGCGCCCCCCAGCTGGCGAAGCTGGTGGACAGCTACGGCCAGGCGCGGGTGATGCGCCCCTCGCTCACGCTCGCACTGGTCTCGCTGGCCGGCATGGTGGTGGCGGCGAACCTGGACGCGCACCCGGCCTGGCTCTACCTCACCGCCGCCGGCACCGGGGCGACCACCGGGTCGATGGGCGCGCTGGTGCGGGCCCGCTGGGCGGCGGTCCTGCCCGACCGGCGCGACCTGCACACCGCCTACTCCTTCGAGTCGGTGCTGGACGAGCTGGTGTTCGTGGTGGGCCCGGTGCTGGCGACCGCGCTGGCCACCGGCGTCTCGCCCACCGCGGGGCTGGTGCTGGCGGTCGTGGCCGCCGGGGTGGGCGGGTTCTGGTTGCTGTCCCAGCGGGAGACCGAACCACGACCGCGCCCCCGCAGCGAGGGGCAGCCGCGCGGGTCGGTGCTGCGTTCGCCGGCGATGCTCACCGTGGTGGGGGTGTTCCTGGCGCTCGGGGTGATCTTCGGTGCCTCGGACGTGTCCACGGTGGCGTTCGCGGGGGCGCACGGGGCGCGGGCATGGGCGGGGGTGATGCTGGCGGTGATGGCCGCCGGTTCGCTGCTCGCCGGGCTGGGGTACGGGCTGCGGCACTGGGTGCGCCCGCTGTGGCAGCGGTTCGTGATCGGGGTGGTGGCCCTGGCGCTGGGGGTGAGCTGCTTCGTGCTGGTGACCAACCTGGTGGTGCTGGCGGTGGTGATGTTCGTGACCGGGCTGGCGATCGCGCCCTCGATCATCAACGGCAGCGCGCTGGTGCAGCAGCTGGTGCCCGCGCACCGGCTCACCGAGGGGCTGGCGTGGATGAGCACCTCGATCGGGGTGGGGTTCGCCACCGGCACCGCCCTGGCCGGCACGGTGGTGGACGTCTACGGGCCGCGCGGCGGGTACACGGTGGTGATGGCAGCGGGGTTCACGGCGGCCGCAGTGGCGTTGGTGGCGATGGGCACGTTGCGCGCCGAGGCCGCACGCAGCACCCGTGCCGACGACGGCGGGGCGTAGCGGCGTAGCGGGGGTCGCCCGGGCCCCGCGGTGCTCGGGCGCGGCGTGGTGCCCGGTGGGCGTCGACGGCCCGGCGGGTGGGGGTCAGGAGTTGCGCAGGGCGGAGACCAGCTCCTGCTTGCGCATCGTGGACCGACCGGAGACGCCGATCTCGGCGGCGCGCTTGCGCAGCTGGTCCACGGTCCAGTCCTCGTAGGAACCGGCCTTGCCGCCCTTCTTGCCCACGCTGGAGCGGGACGACTTGGCGGACTGGTTGGCGATCCGGGCCGACTTCTCCTTGGAGTTGCCCTCCTTGCGCAGGTCCTCGTAGAGCTTCTTGTCCTTGACGCTCGGTCCTGGCGACTTCTTGCCGGGCATGATGTGCTCCTTCCTCGCGACTGGTACCGCCGCACCGGGTCCCTCGCGACGGCGAGTCTCTAGCCTCACACCGCGGCCCTACCGGCGCGTCTGCAGCGGTCAGAGCCCCAGCCCGGGCAGCACCGCCAAGGCCGTGATGACCAGCACTGCTGCGCCCGCCAGCGCGAGGAACAGCAGCACGGGGCGGCGCCAGGCCAGCGGCAGGGCGATCACCAGCAGCAGCCCGGCGACCACCGCACCCACCAGGCCGGTGCCGATCCCGGACCAGTACCTCGGTGCGCACTCGCTGCTCGAGCCGCACAGCGGCCCCCACATGATCGACAGGCTGCCGATCCCGAGGAGCAGCAGGCCCCAGCAGCCGGCGGCCAGCAGAGTGACGAACGCGAGCACCCGGCCGATGATCACCATCGCACCCACCGGTGGGCGGGCCGGGGCGCCCGGCGGGCCCGGAGCGGGCGGGCCCGGGTATACCTGCGCGGGCAGGCCCGGGTATACCTGTGCGGGCCAGTGGCCATACCCCTGCGCGGGCGCGCCGCCAGAAACAGGCGAGCCACCGGCCCCCGGCGGCGGGTGCGGCGGAGTGGTCATCCGGTCAGTCTGGCCCACCCGGGCCGCCACCGGGTAGCAATTGACGTGCCATCACCGGGCGCGCCCCTCTAGGGTTCATCACCGTGACCGACCTCGACCCGCTCGCCGAGACCACCGTCCGCACCGGCGATGCGTACGCGGCCAACCGCGCCAACTGGGACGACCGCGCGCGGGTGCACGCCGCCAGCCGCGCCTACGATCTCGACGGGCTGGTCGCGGACCCGACCCGCATCTCCTCGGTGATCGCCGACGACCTCGAGCTGCTCCGCCCGCACCTGCCGCCCGCCGCGAACCCCGACCGGCCGCTGGCGGGTCTGGACGTGTGCCACCTGCAGTGCCACATTGGCACCGACACCCTGTCCCTGGCCCGCCTGGGCGGACAGCTGACCGGTGTGGACCTCTCCCCGCAGTCGCTGGCGATCGCCCGGGACGTGGCCGCTCGCGCCGGAGCGGACATCCGGTACGTCGAGGCCGAGGTGACCGGGGCCGCACCGGCGGTGGGCGCCACCTTCGACCACGTGCACACCTCGATCGGCACGATCTGCTGGCTGCGCGACCTGTCCGCCTGGGCGCGCACGATCGCGGCGCTCCTCCGCCCGGGCGGCACCTTCTTCTTCCGCGACCAGCACCCGATCCTGGCGACGCTCGACGACACGGTGAGTGACGCCGTCGTGCCGGGTTACCGCTACTTCCCGATGCCGCCGGGCCGGGCCTGGACCTACGCGGACGGGACGACCTACACCGACGGCGACGCCGCGCAGATCACCGCCCAGCGCAACTACGAGTGGCCGCACCCGGTCGCCGAGATCCTGCAGGCGCTGCTGACCGCCGGGCTGGAGCTGGTGGCGATCGCCGAGCACGACCGGCTGCCCTGGCAGGCGCTGCCGGTGATGGTCGAGGAGGACGGTGCCTACGTGCTGCCGGAGCCGTGGCGGGAGCGGGTGCCGCTGGCGCTCAGCCTGGTGGCGCGCAAGCGCTGAGCCGCCAGCAGCAGCGTCAATAGGGACCGGTCACGGGTGCCCGCTTCCTCGTGACCTTGTCGCGCCGGACCGCTCGCCGGCGCGGGCGAGCAGCACTTTCACCTGGCCCATGAACGCCGCCGGATCGGTGAGCAGCCCGAGCGAGGGGATCCGCAGCACCGGCCCACCGCGCAGCCGTACCTCGTTGTCCCGCAGGGCGTCCTGCACCGGCGCCAGACCCTGCTGGTGCTGCACCCCGCCGCCGACCTCCAGCAGCAGCCGGCGCAGGAAGTCCCGCCGGCGCACCCGACCCCGACCGCCCACCTCGTCGGTCAGCCGAGCCGCGGTGGTCAGCCGTTGCTGCACGGCGAGGATCACCAGCAGTGCGGCCTGCCGCTCACTGTCGGCCCAGGTCGCCGCGTTCACCACCGCGGCTTCGGTGGCAGCGCGTGGCAGCCTGGAGGATGGTGCTGCGGTGATCACCCGGCGGCTGTGCACCCGGACCCCGGGCAGCCGCACCGGGCAGGTCCCTCGCGGCACCGTGACGAAGATTCGGTCCTCAGTGTAGTTCTCCAGCCCGGCGGCGAGCAGCCCGGAGACCCCGTCGAGCACCGCACCCGAGCCGGTCTCCCAGACCGCCCACGCGGCAGTCGCGAGCCGGCCGGCGGGCTGCGGCGAGCCCGCGTTCGGCGAGCCTGCCGCCAGGTCCACCCACTGTTCTCCGGTCAGCAGAGGCGCGTCGATGCCGATCGTGTGCCGACCCAGCACCGTCCACCGCCCGCCGCGGACCTCGCTGCGCACCTCGTCCCGAGCGATCCCCGCCGCCCGCAGGTCCCCGCCGGTGCACCACACCACCGAACGGCGCGGCGAGCTCGCGAGCGTGTGCACGCCGCCACGCCCGCCGCGCCGTCGGCGCCGTCGGAACCCTCTGGATGGTCACCCCACCAGCCTGCCGCCCGGGGCGCGGCCCATGCAGACCCCCTGTGGACAGCGCCGCCGGTGGCAACAGCGTCAATCGGGACCGGTCACGGGTGACCGCTTCCTCGTGACCTTGTCGCAGCAGCGTCAGCCCATCGACTTCGCGCCGTCCAGGGACTCCCGGATGATGTCGGCGTGCCCGGCGTGCTGGGTGGTCTCGGCGAGGATGTGCAGGATGGTGCGCCGCAGGCTCCACTCGGCCTCCATCGGCCACGGCGCCTTCGGCAGCTCGCGCACGGTGTCCAGCGTGGGCAGCTCCCGGATCCGGGCGTCGGTGCTGGCGGCCACGCGCTCGTGCTCGGCCAGCAGGCCGGCCAGCGTGTCCTCGGTCCGCATCGCCGAGGCAGCGCCGGACTCGGCGAACTCCTCCGGGGTCCAGTCGATGAAGTCCCGGCCGTCCTTGGCCAGCGCCGCCTTGCCGCTGACCAGGAAGTTGCTCCAGCCGCGCTCCATCTCAGTGACGTGCTTGATCAGGTCGCCCAAGCAGAACGTGCTCGGCGTGGTGCGCCGGCGGACCTGCTCGTCGGTGAGGTCCCGAGTGGTGAAGCGCAGGAAGTGCCGGGCGTGGGCGAGTGCCGCGATCAGGTCTTCCCGCTCGACGGCGGAGCTCGCCGTGGTCTGGTCGGCGTGGGTCTGGTTCTCGGTCGTGGTGCTCATCGCTGTTCCTCTCCTTCGCTGGTACCACCCACGCTAGGACCAATCAGTGCCAGATCTGGTCACCAATTCCGTGCGGATGGTGTCAACATGGCTGCATGGCCGATGTCACCGTCCGTACGCTGCAGCTGCTCTCCCTGCTGCAGAGTCACCGCTACTGGTCCGGGCAGGAGCTCGCCGACCGGCTCGGGGTCTCGCTGCGCACCCTGCGCCGGGACGTGGACCGCCTGCGCGAGGTCGGTTACCCGGTCGATGCCGAGCCCGGAGTCGGCGGCGGCTACCAGATGGCACCCGGCGCCGCGATGCCGCCGTTGGTGCTGGATGACGACGAGGCGGTCGCGCTGACCGTGGGGCTGCACCTGGCCGCGGGCGCCACCGTGTCCGGGATCGCGGAGAGCGCGGTGGCGGCGCTGGCCAAGGCGATCCAGGTGATGCCGGGGCGGCTGCGGCGCCGGGCGGACGCGCTGCGCTCGGCGCTGGTCAGCCCCGGGCTGGCCGAACCGGGCGCCCAGGCGGATGCCGGCACGTTGCTGCTGCTCGCGCAGGGCTGCCGAGACCACGTGCGGGCCGAGCTGGAGTACGTGGACTCCGCGGGCCGGTCCAGCGAGCGCACCGTGGAGCCGGTGCAGCTGGTGGTGGTCAGCGGCCGCTGGTACCTGGTCTGCTTCGACCTCGACCGGGCGGACTGGCGCAGCTTCCGGCTGGACCGGATGGGAACCGTGCGGCTCACCGGGCGGCGGTTCGCACCGCGCACGGTCCCCGGCGGCGACCCGGCGACGTTCGTGCAGCGCAGCCGGGCTCGCGGCGCCGGCGGCACCGAGCTGGCCGCGGGACTGGCCGCCCCAGCCCCGCGGGTGCGCGAGCAGC
>CAZMDO010000135.1:0-6700 GCA_964564445.1 uncultured Ruaniaceae bacterium
GTCGGACGCGGGTTCGATTCCCGCCACCTCCACTGATCGGCGCCGCGCACACCTCTGTGCGCGGCGCCTTTCGCCGTCCTCGCAAGGGGCTTGGTGACTATCCTGGGGCGGGCCGGCCCGGTGAGTCCGCCCGGATCGCCCGGGGCCGAGTACCGATTCGCAGGCGGAGTACCTGCCAGTATGTCCTCCGCCTGCGGATTCGTGCTCAGACGCCTGTGCAGCGCCCGCGTCCGACGATGGGAGACCGGATTGCGGCTGTATGTCCGAGGGGTTCTGGACCGGGCTCCAGGCCGACTATGAGCGCGAGCTGGCCAAGGGGTCACGCGGTTGGCGCAGGATACGCGCCTTCTAACTTCTCCTGCGACCGGCGGAAAGATTCGAGCGCCGCAATGAGAGCCTGGGCATCCCATGGGCCCGTGTGCCGTTCGGAACCGATGAAGAAGGTTGGGGTGCCCCGGGCTCCGCTGGCCTCGGCGTCGGCGACGTCCTCTCTTATTCGTGCGGCGTACCGCTGCTCGTCGATGGCGCGGAGGAACTCTTCGACATCGAGCCCGAGACTCCCGGCGTAACCTGCGAGGTCCTCGAGTTCCAGCTGGTCCTGACGGGCGAAGAGCAGGTTGTGCATCTCCCAGAAACGACCCTGCGCGGCGGCTGCCTCGGCGGCCGCGGCGGCGAGCTCGGCATGGGCATGGATTTCGGGGAGCGGCAGATGGCGGGTGACGTATCGCAGCTCGTTGCCGAAATGCGCGAAGACCTCTGCGATCACCCCGGTGGTGAGTGCACAGAACGGACACTCGAAGTCCGCGTACTCCACGAGGGTGAGTCGTGCCGTCTCGGGGCCGCGTATGTGGTCCCGTTCCGGGTCGACAGCCCGGACGAGCCTGGTGGGCAGCCCTGCCGTCGTCTCGTTGTGCAATGCGGCGGCGAGCCGGAATGCCACCCACCCCAGCGTGATCGACAGAACGAGGGCGAGGAGGACACCGACGGTCGCCTTGGCTTGGAGGTCCCGGTCGTCGAATGCGAGTCCAATGACCAGCAGCGAGACGGTGAAGCCGATTCCGGAGAGCGCACCGCCGGCCAGCACGTGTCCGGGCCCGACGCCCTGGGGAAGGCGGCCGATCCCGAGCTTGGCCGCCGCAAGCGCGAAGCCACCGATGCCCAAGAACTTGCCGGCCACCAGGCCAATCGCCACTGCCCACGTCACCGGCGAGGCCAGGGCCTCGGCGAGCATGCCGTCGCGAAGATCGACGCCGGCATTGGCCAGGGCGAAGACCGGAACGATGAGGTACCCAGTCCACGGATGCATCACCAGCTGCATCCGCTCGTTCACCGACACGACCCTGAGCACGGCATTCGTTGCCGTACGTCCAGCCTCGGCCAGCGGCGACTGTTGGAAAGAGCGGAAGCGCGCGGCAGCGCTGTCGACTGCGGTACGGCGCGGCCTGAACGCGGGAATGAGCAGGCCCGCGATCATGCCCGCGATCGTGGCATGAACTCCGGAGGAAACCGTCGCGCCCCACACCACGGTGGTCACGAGAACATAGGGCCAGACGCGCCAGACGCCGATGCGACCAAGAGCGGCCAGCACGGCCACCCCGGCCGCAGCGAGGGCGAGTGACGTGACGTCGAGCGGTCCTGAATGCACGATGCCGATCACCGACACGGCGACGATGTCATCGACGACGGTGAGGGCGAGAAGGAAGATGCGCAGCTGGGTCGACACACTCGGGCCGACGAGTGCCAACGCACCCAACAGGAAGGCGGTATCGGTGCCGATCACGATGCCCCACCCGCCGGCTGCCTCACCGGATGGGGCGATCAGGAGGTACAGGACGACGGCAACGAGCATCCCGCCGATCCCAGCGACCACGGGAAGCAGCACCCGTCGGCGGTCAGTCAGCTCACCGACGGCCAGGTCACGTCGAACTTCCAGGCCCACGACGAAGAAGAACACCGCCATCAGACCATCATTGATCCAGTCCGCGAGGTCCATCTCGATGCCGACACCGCCGACGCGAAGCGACGCCGCTGTCGACCAGAACGCTTCGTACGTTGCTGACCAGGGCGAGTTCGCCCACACCACGGCGATGACCGTGGCGACCACCAAGATCGTCGCGCTGCCCGACTCAGTGGCGAGATAGCTCCGCAATGGCTTGGAGAGCTGAGCCGAGAACCGGCGTCGCCGACCCGGCTCGGAACTGCCCATGTGTCGATCGCTCGCCGGGGTGCGTGGCCGCACGCCGTCGCCCTCGGCCTCGGCCTCTGGCACGTGAGAGCATCGTGGTGGCGACCTGACCTCCTCCGGCGGTGTGCCACGCGTACGCATAACCATCGCTGCAGGCGCCTCGATCAGCGGGTGAGCGCGGCGGCCATGTCCGCCCTGGCTCTGGCGGACCCACGGAGGGGGATCACGTGACCACGCCGGTAGGCCAGCCACATGAACGCGCCGGTGGCCAGCACCCCGAACGCCACGGCGAACACACTGCCCTCCGGCCCGAAGGCGCCGCCGGTGACCAGCGCGGGACCCGACACAGTGGCGTCCAGCAGGCCCTGGGGGGTGTCGCTTCCGGATACCTCGGTGCTGAAGATGGCACTCGCGGCAAAGTTCCAGCCGAAGTGCAGACCGATCGGCACCCACAGCTTCCGCGTGGCGACGTAGGCGGCAGTCAGCATCCCGCCGGCCGCGATCGCGATCGCAAGAGCGCCCACCAGCGTGGCGTTCGGGTTGAGCAGGTGCAGCAGGCCGAACAGCAGGCCGACCAGCGTCAGAGCGATCCACGTACCGGTGCGTGCCTCGACGATCCGGAACAGGATGCCGCGGAACACGAGCTCCTCGGTCACGGCGGCGCCCGCCATGAAGCCAAGCAGCCCGATCGCACCTGTCGGCGCGCCGAGGCCATGCACTGTGTACTCACCGATGAGGGCGATGCTCGCGAGGACGGCACCGAAGAGCCCGATTCCAAGCACTGTGCTCCAGCCGATCGACCGTGCCGCGCCCTTCAGGTCCACCTCGACCGGCTCGCGGTGCTCCGTGCGCCGTATCACCCAGCGGTAGACGGCGATCGACACCACGCCCGTGGCCAGGCCGATGACGAGGGTGAGCCACGGATTGCCATGAACAGCCACGCTGCTCAGGCGGCCGATGACCGCAACGGCGATCACGGCCAACAGTTGCCATGCCAGTCGCATGATGTCTCCTTCGTTGAAGCCGCGGCCGAGCGCCGCGGGTACTCATTGCACTGGTAGATGCGTTATGTACACCGATCAGCGTGCATAACGTAGCGGATAGTGTGTGGGGAGCGCAAGCTATGCACACCGATCGGTACCCAATTGGCTCGTGGCGAAGGGGTGGCCGGGCTGGAGGAGGGCTGCGAGGCCTGCGCGACCTACGCCGAGGCGGAGGTGGGGCGGCGTGCGCGATGGGCAACGTGCAGTGGTGGCTGCGAGGGCTGCGAGGCCGCGGGGCTACGACGCCGGCGTGGGGATGGCGTTGTCGATGAGGACGGCGGCGATCGCGGCGGCGGTGGGGAAGGACTCGTCGTTGAGAACTCGGGAGCGGGCCGTGGCGCCGTCGAGGAGCAGCGCCAGCTGTTCGCCGAGCTGCTCAGGATCGGTGGCGCCAGCTTCGCGGGCGGTTTCGGCGAACCGCTCGGCGATGGCCTTCTTGTGGTCTCGGGCGTGCAGGCGTGCCGGGTGCCCCGGGTCGGAGATCTCGACGGCCGCCCCGATGAACGGGCACAGCGGCGCGTGCACATCGAATGCGGCGAGGAGTCGCTCGCGGGGCGTGAGGTTGGTGCGGTCGAACACGTTGGGCATCAGCTCGGGGTCGAAGCGGCGCAGATACTCGGCGACCAGCTCGTCCTTACCGCCGAAGTGTTGGTAGAGCGTGCGCTTGGAGACCTCTGCCACCGCGCAGAGCTGGTCGATGCCGGTGCGGTTGATGCCCTGATCGCGGAACAGCTGCTCTGAAGCACTGAGGATGCGTTCGCGCGCACCCCTGCCGCGGCGCAGTCCCCGCGGCCCCTTCTCCAGCTTGTTCGTGCTCTCCACGTCCGTCATGCGTCCAGTCTAGACCAGTTGGTACCGATCGGTGTGCATAGGTTGACGTCTCGCACGGCCACTGCTAACTTAACTACCCTGCTCGGTGTACATAGCGCCGAACTGATCGGGAGACACCGGTCGTCGCACCGTGCCGAGCCAGCAAGGCTGGGACACAGCGAATGATCGACAACGACAAGCAGAGAGAAGACACCATGAGCAGCATCAGCATCATTGGCGCGGGCAACATGGCCAGCGCCATCGGCGCACTGGCGCTCGCGGGTGGCAACGCCGTTGAGGTGATCGCCCGCGACGAGGCCAAGTCCTCGGCGCTGGCGAAGACACTTGGCCGCGGTGCCACGGTAGGGACGTTCGGCGCAGTCCCAGCGGGGGATATCGTCATCCTCGCGGTGCTGGCTGACGGTGCCGTGCCGGTGGTGCGTGAGTTCGGTGACGCGCTGGCCGGCAAGATCCTCATCGACATCACCAACCCCTTCGACGACACCGGCACCGGGCTGACCGTCCCTCGCGACACGTCGATCGCGCAGAGGGTGGCCGAGGCCGCGCCCGCGACCGCCCCTGTGGTCAAGGCGTTCAATACCCTCTTTCGGCACGTTTTGGCCGGGGCCGGGGCGGTGGATGTGTTCATGGCCGGCGACGACACGCAGGCCAAAGCGAGCGTGGCCGCGTTCATCGAGAGTCTCGGGCTGCGCCCACGGGACACCGGCGACTTGAGCATGGCCCACTGGGTAGAAGGGGCGGGACTGCTGACGATGGGCTTGGCCCGCTTCGGCGTCGGACACTTCGACTTCGCCCTTGGCATCGACGACGTCGGCTGAACCGCCGTCGACATCGACCTTTGGCGCCGCGCACATGCTCTGTGTGCGCGGCGCCTTTCGTTGCCCTCGCAACGATCTCGGCGCCCGCCCGCGCGGGCCCGGCCCGGTGAGCCCGCCTGGATCGCCCGGTGCCGAGTACCGATCCGCAGGCGGAGTACCCACCGATACGTCCTCCGCCTGCGGATCCGTGCTCAGACGCCTGTTCAGGGCCCGGCTCAGCCGGTCGCGGGACGGTGCGCCACGGCGCAGCGGGCGACCGCGTCGAGGCGGAAGGAGCCCGCCGGGCGGCCGACCTGCTTCCACAGCTCCTCGCGCAGCAGGTCGCGCTGGTGCTCGGCCAGGCCGGCCAGGTGCGCGCCGGCCGGCCCGATACCGGCCTGAAAACCGCGCCAGAGCTCAGTGAAGTCCGCGTAGGTCGAGCTCACCCGGAGGGTGGACTCGTCGATGTGTTCCAGGCCGGCCTCGGCGAACAGGGCGGCGATCTCACCGGCGCGCCCGAAGCGCAGGGCCCGGGCCTCGTCAGGGGCGTCGGGGTCGATGCTCAGGGCAGCATCCCAGTAGGCGCGCAGCATCTGCATCCCGTGAGCGAAGTCCCAGACACATGCCGCGATCGTGCCGCCCGGACGGACCACCCGCCGCATCTCCAGCGCCGCACGGTGCGGATCGGACACGAAGTGCAGCACGAGCTGTGCCATCACCACGTCGACAGCGTCATCCCCGAACGGTAGCTCTTCGGCGCGCCCGACCTGGACCGCGAGCCCCGGGTTGCGGTCCCCGCACGCCTGCACGAACGACGGCGAGGGATCACAGGCCAGGACCGCCGCGACCCCGAGGCGCTGCGCCAGGACGTCGGTCAGCGCACCGGGGCCACAGCCGACGTCCAACGCCTGCAGACCGGCAGCGATACCGACGGCGTCGGCGAATCGTTCCGCGAGCGGCATCGAGTAACGGCCCATGAATGCGTCATAGGCCGATCCAGCCACGTTGAAGGTGCGAGCGCCTTCCACCTCGCCCATGGATGAGAGTATCCGTCTGCGAGAACCTATCCGGTAGAGGCCCCGATCAGCGGTACCGGTACAGCCGCACGCGCTGGATCGTGAACCGGCCCGGTTCGAGCCGCAGGTGGCGTCCCTGGTGGGTCTGGTCGCCGTTCAGCCAGCGGATGTGCTGCCAGGAACCGTCCACGAACCGACCCTCCTCGCAGCTGAGGATCCCGACCGAGGTGCCGTCCGCCGTCGATGGGCTGAACGTGGCGATGACGCCCGTGCCACCGAAGACGAGCTCGTCCGCTCCGGTGCGGATCACGATGCCCCCGGCAGGAAGCCTCGTGTCGTCCCGGGGCCGGTCGCCGGACTCGTTGATCACGCCGTCCGCCAGCGACGGCGCCGCCATCCGTTCGTAGGTCACGTTCAGCAGCACGTCGCCCAGGTCGACCTGGTGCGGGGCCCGCTGGTCCTCGGTGGGTTTGACCAGACCGGCCATCGTGGGCCGCCCGGCATGCTCGACGATCAGCGGGGCGAGCTGTTCCACGATGCCGTACGCACCGGCGAGCATGGTCTGTGGCAGCGGCTCCATCGTCTCGATGCCGAATGGGGAGAAGCCGATCGCGGAGCAGGAGCCGTAGGCGTAGAAGGCGTTCTCGGCCGCCTCGATGCTGCGCAGCGCCTCGGGGACGAACAACGGGTTGTCCGGGCGGGTGTACCGATCGGCCCACCGGACGAAGTCGGGGAAGTAGATGTCCGGCGAGATGAAGCTCAACGACGGTGCGGCCGCCTGCCAGACGTCGATCAGGTGCGGCAACGGCCCGGCGCTCGGGTACTGCC
>CAZMDO010000136.1:0-2294 GCA_964564445.1 uncultured Ruaniaceae bacterium
CCCTGCAGACCGAGCTCGGGCTGGACGTGCTGGTGCACGGGGAGCCGGAGCGCAACGACATGGTGCAGTACTTCGCCGAGCACCTGGACGGGTTCGCGGTGACCCAGCATGGCTGGGTGCAGTCCTACGGGTCCCGGTGCACCCGGCCCTCGCTGCTGTGGGGCGACGTGAGCCGGCCGGCGCCGATCACGCCCGCCTGGTCCGGCTACGCCGCCTCGCTGACCGACAAGCCGGTCAAGGGCATGCTCACCGGGCCGGTCACCATCCTGGCCTGGTCGTTCGTGCGCGACGACCTGCCGCTGCCGGCGGTGGCCCAGCAGGTGGCGCTCGCCCTGCGGGACGAGATCGCCGACCTGGAGGCGGCCGGGATCCGGATCGTGCAGGTGGACGAGCCCGCGCTGCGAGAGCTGCTGCCGCTGCGCCGGGAGGACCACCGTGCCTACGTGGACTGGTCGGTGGCGGCGTTCCGGCTGGCCACCGGCGGCGCGGCGCCGGCCACCCAGGTGCACACCCACCTGTGCTACTCGGAGTTCGGCGAGGTGATCGACGCCATCGACGGCCTGGACGCCGACGTGACCTCCATCGAGGCGGCCCGGTCGGCGATGGAGGTGGTGCCCGAGCTGGCCGCGGCGCAGTTCGGGCGCGGCCTGGGCCCGGGGGTGTACGACATCCACTCCCCGCGGGTGCCCTCCACCGAGGAGATCGCCCGCCAGCTGCGGCTGGCCGACCACTCGCTGGCGCGCGGGCAGCTGTGGGTGAACCCGGACTGTGGGCTGAAGACCCGTGGCTACACCGAGACCGTGGCGGCGCTGACCAACCTGGTGGCCGCCGCCCGGCAGGTGCGCGCCGAGCACTGAGCCGGCCCTGGCGGCGGGCGCCGCCGGGGGCCCTCGCGCCGGCGGGTCCTGGCGCCGGCGGGTCCTGCGCCGGCCGGTTCGGCAGCTGGCTCGCTGAGTCGTGACCCGGGAGCACGAGTCGGTGCAGCAAGGCACGAGTGCATCGATTCACCGGCCGGGGAGGGGCGGGGCACGGCGGGCGGCGGGCTCAGCGGTGCTCGGCGGGGCGGGGGAGGTGATGGCTGACGGGGGTGTGCGGCGGGCTCAGCGGTGCCGGGCGCGGCGCGGGTGCGCGCGGGCGCAGAGCTCGATGAAGCCGCCGAGCTCGCGCAGCTCCTCCGGCTCCCACGGCAGGTAGCGGGTCAGGGCCCGGGAGCGCACCAGGATCGCGGCCCACTGGCCGCGGGAGATCGCCACGTTCAGGCGGTTCGCGGACAGCAGGAACTCCAGGCCGCGCGGTGCGGCCTCCGCCGAGGAGGTGGCCAACGAGACCAGCACCACCGCCGCCTCCTGGCCCTGGAACTTGTCCACCGTGCCCACCCGGACCTCCGGCAGGCCGGCGGCGGCCAGGTCGTGCGTGAGCCGCTGCACCTGCGCGTTGTAGGCGGCGACCACGAGCACGTCCGCCGGTTCGAGGGGGCGGGTCTGCCCACCGTCGGTCCAGGGGCGGTCCAGCAGCGTCTCGAGCTGGGCCACCACCTCGGCGGACTCCTCCGGAGAGTCCACGGTGCGGCGGGCGTGGTCCAGCGTGACCACGTGCAGGCCGGGTTCCAGGCCGTCCAGGCGCCGCTCGGTGGCGACCGGGTGGCTGTGCAGGCGGCCGTCGTAGTACAGCTCGGAGACCGGCGCGCACAGCTCCGGGTGCAGCCGGCGACTCTGCTGCAGCAGGTAGCCGTGGGTGGCAGGCAAGGTCGGGTGCCCGTGTGCCAGGTGGCCCAGCGCGGAGGCGTCGACCGGAGCGTCGTGGCTGCCCTGGCTGACCTGCGGGAGCTGCTGCGGGTCGCCGAGGAGCAGCAGGCGCTGGGCCGAGGTGGCCACCGCCAGGGTGTTCGCCAGGGAGAACTGCCCGGCCTCGTCGATCACCAGCAGGTCCAGCTCACCAGCGTCGAACCGGCGCCGGTTGGCGAAGTCCCAGGCGGTGCCGCCGACCACCGCACCGGCGGGGGAGTGCCGCGCGAGGAAGCCGTGGTGCCCGTAACCGTCCAGCGTGACCCAGGGGGTCTCGGCCGGCTCGGCGACACCCAGGGCCGCCAGGTCCTCGGAGCGGGGCACCCGGGCCCGCTTGCCGATCTGCTCGGCCGGTAGACCGGCCCGGACGAGCCCGTGCAGCACGTGCTCGACCACGGTGTGCGACTGCGCCACCACGCCCACGCGCCAGCCGAGCCGGGTGACCAGGTGGGTGATCACCTGCACGCCGAGGTAGGTCTTCCCGGTGCCGGGTGGCCCCTGCACCGCCAG
>CAZMDO010000136.1:2394-6613 GCA_964564445.1 uncultured Ruaniaceae bacterium
TCACCTGCACGCCGAGGTAGGTCTTCCCGGTGCCGGGTGGCCCCTGCACCGCCAGGTAGGAGTCGTCGGAGCCGGACAGGGCCGCGACCACGGCGTCCACGGTACCGTCCGCGTCGGTGCCCACCCGCGGCGGGAGGCCCTGGTCGCCGTGCAGCCGCGGCGGCCTGCCGGCCACGACGTCCAGCGCCGCCGCAGCGGCCCGAACCGGGGCAGCACCGCCGTCGCGAGCGGCCGCCCTGTCCTCGTTGGCCGTGCTCTGCTCCCCGCCACCGACGCTGACCCCGTGCTCGGCGAGCACACCGCGTGCGACCAGCTCGATCGCGGCCACCAGCGTCCTCGCCGGCGGCGGCGGACCCGGGGTCACCAGCACCGGCTCGGCGGTCAGGCCGGCAGCCTCCCGGGGCAGCGACTCGCTCAGCGTGATCCGGTCCAGCCCGGCGGGTGAGACGTCCCGGGAGAGCACCCGCGCCGGTACCGCCGCCCGGTCGCACCCCTCCGGCGCGGTCAACCCGTGGGCGAGCGGGGCGTCGTAGACCACGAACACCTGCGCGCCGGGCTCCACGGTGCTGCCGGTGCCGAACCGTCCCGCCAGGTCCAGCACCCGCCGCGGGCGCCCGTAGTCCTCGCCCGCCTCCCGCCGGCGGGTGTGGAAGACCTCCAGCACGTCGCGCACGTCCCCGACCGAGCGTTCGCTGCGCAGCCGCTCGAAGTGCTCCCGCCAGTACGGCTCGTTCTCCCGGCGGTGGTAGTCCAGCGCGGCAGCGAGCAGCGGGCCCGTCGGCGCCGGCACCCCGCCGAGCAGCGCCTCGGCCAGCTCGCGCCGCTCCCGCTGCTCCGGCGTCTCCTCCAGCCCGGCCCCGGTCGCGCCAGCCGCTCCGGCCGCACCGACCAGCCCGACCCCGTCCGGCTCCACCCCGACCCCGTCCGGCTCCACCCCGACCCTGTCCGGCTCCACCTCGCCCCCGCCGGCGGCCAGCGCTGCGTCCCGCTGGGCGAGCAACCAGTCCCGCAGCCGCATCGTGGACAGGCAGTCGTACCGGTTGTACTCGGCCAGCTCGGCCACCTGCGCCTCGAACCCGTCATGGTCACCGGCCGCGCGCAGCTCCTGGGCCCGTACGTAGGCGAGCACGGAGTCGCCACCGGTGGTGACGCCGTCGGCGTTGCGCAGCTCGTCCCCCATGTACAACGGCTCGAGCTTCTTGATCGAGTAGGACCGCTGGGAGATGCGCACCGAGTCCTTCACGCAGGCGTACAGGTCCACGAACACGCCGGCGTCGATGAGCTCGGCCACCTCCGCCACCCCGACCTGGTGCTGCTCGGCGAGCCGCCGCAGCGCTGCCGTCTCGTAGGCGGCGTAGTGGTAGACGTGCATGCCCGGATGCTGCTGCCGCCGCCGGTGCAGGTAGTCCAGGAAGTCGCGCAGCGCCCGGCCCTCCGCGGCCCGGTCGTGCGCCCAGAACGTCACGTAGCCCTGGTCGCCGTCGGCCTCCAGCAGCCCGAACAGGTACTCCAACCCCCACCGGGTCCGGTCAGCGTCCACCCAGAGCGGGTCGCCCTCGAAGTCGAAGAACACATCGCCCTCGTCCGGGGCGGGGAGCGCCTGCAACGCCGGCAGGTGGTGCACCTCGGCGAACACCGACGGGTGCAGGCCGGCGGCCTCGGCCTCCTCCTGACGCAGCTGCAGCCGGGCCTGCGCCTGCAGCCGCCGCCACATCCGCGGGTGCAGCCGGGGCGCCGGGCGCTCGGCCGCGGCGAGCTCCTCGATCGTGGTGATGCCCGCGGCGCGCAGCGCTGCGCGGTGCTGGGACCGCAACCCCCAGACCAGCTTCACGTCCCGGCTGGCGGCCACCGCCTCCTTGCAGTAGTCGCACCACAGGCAGGCGGCGTACCGCTCGTCCCCCCACCCCACCGGCTCCCCGCTCGCGTGGTGCGCATCCAGCAGACCCTGCACGTACGCGCGGTGCTCCCGGTACACGGCGACGCTGTCGGCCATGTCCTGGGTGGCGATCGTGCCGTCGCCCAGGTGCAGCACCGTCTCGGGCGCCACGCTGACGCCGGCCGCGAGCAGCTGGTCGGCGTAGGCGGCCAGCTGCAGCACCGCGCCCGGTCTCACCGAGCGCGCCAGCTTCGTGTCCACGACGGCGTAGCTCACCCTTCCGTCGGCGCTCACGGTGCGCTCCAGGAAGTCCGAGCGGCCGTGGAACCGGCCGTCGAAGAAGCCACCCTGGAACACCACGTCCGCGCCCGCCCGCAGTGCCGCCAGGGTCCGCTCGGCGTGCCCCCGCAGGCTCGCTGCGTCGTAACCCTCCGGCAGCGGGATCTCCACCACGCCGTCGCCGTAGCGTGCCCGGTAGTCGGCGAGCACCCGCGCCTCGTGCTCATCACCCAGCCGGGCGGCCCGTTCCCGCATCGGGTCCACGATCTCCAGGCGGGGGCGGCGGCCGAGCTTCTCGTCCAGCCGGGAGAGCAGGGCGAACTCGCAGTCTCGGGCCAGGGTCAGGTCGCTGGCGCTGTAGACCAGAGTGTCGTCCAGCAGGAACACGGGTTCTCCTCGATCGGTGCTGCGCTGGGAGCCGGCGGGCGGGGCGCCCGGCGGCCTCCGATGGTGAGGCTATCGGTGCCCGCCGACACCGCGGCGGGGGCGGGGGTGCCCGCCGGTGCCGTGCGGGGGCGGCCGGCACCCGGCCGGTGCCGGCGCGGACCGCAGGTGTCCGGCCGGTGCGGGCGCGGACCCCAGGTGTCCGGCCGGTGCGGGCGCGGACCCCAGGTGTCCGGCCGGTGCACGCAGGGACCGCAGGTGCAGCGGCGCCGGCCGTGGCTGCTGGGTCGCATGCGGAGAGCACCTCACCCAGCGCCCCCACCTCCTCCGCGGTCACGCCCAGGTCATAGGCCGCCTTCACGAGCACCTGCTGCACCACGTAGGCACAACGGAAGCCGACGTTCGGGGGAAGCCAGGAGGCGGCGTCGTCGGCCTTCTTGTCCTGGTTCACCCGGCCTTCGACCGGGATCAGGTTCGCCGGGTCGTTGGCGAACTGCACCGCCAGGGCCGCCGGCCACCCTGCCGCGCCCTTGCGCCAGGCGTCGGCCAGCGCCACCACGTGGTCGACCTGCACGGCTCTGCTGGTCTCCGGCCCGCGCCGGAACTCCACCAGGTGCCCGGTGTAGGGGTCGGCCAGGGTGCCGCTGACCACCACGCACCGGGCGGCCGGATCCAGCCGGACATCGGTGAGCCAGGCGCGCAGCACGTCGTTGCGGGTGTCGCAGCCGTTGCCGTCCACATCCGCCCACGGCGGGCCGAAGAAGTCCCGGTCGTAGTCATCGAGCGGTAGCGGGGCGACCACCACGAGCGTGGGCAGCGCCGCCCGAGCACGCTCCAGCCGGCCAGCCGGCACCGGCCACGGTGGTCCCTGCCGCACGTGCTGCCACCACTGCGGCGCCAGCACCGCCACGGCCAGCACCAGCACGCCCACCACCAGCGCGGTGACCAGGGTGCGGGCGGGCGAGCGGTCGGGCATCCGGCCAGCATCACGGCTGGCCCGGGCCGGGTGTCGCTGTCGGCGGGGAGGGCTGTGGATATCGGGGCGTCGTCGTACGTCTAGATATCCACAGGAGGGGGCGATGAATGGGTGATTTTTTCGCCCCCGAGCGGGTGAGGAGGGGGTGAGGTGGATCGGGGCGGCGGGGTCCGCGGACCACCGGGAGCCTTCGACAGACAGCGAGTAATCGGCTTCGTTGCAACGATCTTCTCCTGCTCCGCAGCCATCGTAGACCACGTCCTGCCGCTCCCGGCGGCGCCAAGCCCTCCGGCGGGCCGGCAACGAGGTGACGGCACACGGGCAGACGGGACCGCGGGTCTGTGCCACTGTAGGACTGCGACGAGATTTCCTTGGGCTGGCGACTCCCCCGCGCCAGTTTTTCTGCCTTGGTTCACGTCGCAGCGGCGCCGTCGATCTCTCGGCGGCGCCGCGCTTCGTCTGCCGCCCGGTTCGATCGTCAGCCCAGCGGGCTGGAACAATGACCGGTATGCCCACCGACCATCCCGTGGATGCGCCGCGCCCCGCCGAGATCCGCCGGTGGCGCCGCTACCTCGCCGAGGAGCGCGCCGAGGCTGCCCTGTACACCCATCTCGCGGCCCGGCGAGAGGGGGAGGAGCGGGAGATCCTCCTCGCGCTGGCCCGGGCGGAGGGGCGCCACGCCGCGCACTGGAAGGGCCTGCTCG
>CAZMDO010000137.1:0-6604 GCA_964564445.1 uncultured Ruaniaceae bacterium
GCCCAGATCTCGCCGTCGCCGACGTCCTTCCACTCGTGGCAGAACACCATCCAGGGGGCGCCCGACTCGACGTGCAGCGTGCCGTCCAGGCACTCCCAGTCCCGCGGGGTGAGCGGCCCGGCCGACCACGGCCGGTACGGGCCGGCCGGGTGCTCGGCGCGCAGCACCTGCGTGCCGCGACGCTGACCCTCGGCGGTGAAGGTGGCGAACATGTAGGACGCCCCGCCGTAGGCGTGCACCTCCGGGGCCCAGTACTGGGTGTGGGACCAGAAGTCCGGCTCCGGGCGGAAGGCCGGCAGCGGGCCCTCCCACTCCTCCAGGTCCTCGCTGCGGTAGGTGTCGAAGCCGGTCGCCGGGCCCCGCCAGATGTTGGCGTCGGTGCTGCCGAACAGGTAGTAGCAGCCCTCGGTGGGCACCGGGAGCACGAACGGGTCCCGGATCTGGATGTCCGCCAGGTCGACCATGGTCAGGCCTCATCCTCGCGCACCGACTCCAGCAGCCGCGCACCGGGTGCCGGACCGGTGACCACCTCCACCTGGTCGGCCACCTCTGCGGCGCGGAGCGTCTCGGCGATCTCCACCGCGGTCGGGTGGTCCGGGGCGAGGGCGGCGACCGTCGGGCCGGAGCCGGCGACGATGGTGGCCAGTGCTGCGGTCTCCGCCAGCACCTGCTGCACCCGCTCCAGCGGTGGGGCCAGGGTGGCTGCGGCACTCGCGAGGTCGTTGACCAGCACGTCGGCCAGCCGGTGCGGGTCGCCGGAGATCAACGCCGCCATCACCGTATCGTCGATCCGGGGTGCGGCCACCGGGCCGGGGTGCTGGCGGTCCCACTCGGCGAACACCTCGGGGGTGGACAGCCCCACCTCGCTGATCCCGAGCACCCAGTGGTAGCAGCCGCGGGCCAGCGCCGGGGTGAGCAGGTCGCCCCGCCCCAGACCCACGGCCGTGCCGCCGGTGAGGGCGAACGGTACGTCCGCGCCGAGCTCGGCGGCCAGGTGGCCGAGCTCCTCCCGGGCCAGCCCGGTCTGCCAGAGCAGGTCGCAGGCGAGCAGCGCGGCGGCAGCGTCCGCGGAGCCGCCGGCCATGCCCCCGGCCACCGGCACCCGTTTGGTGATCTGCAGGTGCACCCCAGCGTCGACGCCGGATGCCTCGGCGAGCAGGGTCGCGGCCCGGTGCGCCACGTTGCTCTCGTCGTCGGCGACCCGGTCGGCCCACCGACCGGTGGTGCTGACCGTGATCTCCTCGGCGGGGGTGGCGACCACGTCCTCGTGCAGGGAGACCGCCTGGAACACCGTGGCCAGCTGGTGGTAGCCGTCCGGGCCGACCGGGCCCACGCGCAGCACCAGGTTGAGCTTGCCGGGGGCGCGCACGTGCACGGCCGGCGGCGGGGCGGAGCCAAGGCTCATCGGGTCGTCTCCCGGTCGGTGGTGCTCATCCCGACACCTCCCGGTCGGCGGCCCGGGCGGCCGCCAGCGCCGCGAACTGCGTGATGTCCAGCCGCTCTCCCCTGCTGCTCGGGTCCACCCCCGCGGCCCGTGCCAGCTCCTCGGCCCGCTGCGGCGACCCGGCCCAGCCGGCCAGCGCGGCACGCAGCGTCTTGCGGCGCTGTGCGAACGCGGCGTCGATGCAGGCGAACACGTCCTCGCGGCTGGCCGCCGTGGTGGGCGGATCGCGCCGGAGGAGCCGCACGAGCGCGGAGTCCACGTTCGGCACCGGCCAGAAGATGGTCCGGGAGATGGTGCCCGCGCGGCTGGCCGAGGCGTACCAGGCCGCCTTGGCCGAGGGGACCCCGTAGGTGCGGGACCCCGGCGGGGCGGCGAGCCGGTCGGCCACCTCGGCCTGCACCATCACCAGCACCTCGGCCAGGCTCGGCTGGCGGGCGAGGAACGTCAGCAGCACCGGGACCGCCACGTTGTAGGGCAGGTTGGCCACCAGTCGGGTGGGGGTGCCGGGCAGCGCCTCCACGGTGAGCGCATCGGCGGTGACCACGGTGAGATGGCCGGCGTGCTCGGGTGCCCGGTCGGCCACGGTCTCGGCGAGTGCGCCGGCCAGCACCGGGTCGATCTCCACCGCGACCACGTGGGCGCCCGCCTCGAGCAGACCGAGGGTGAGCGAGCCGAGACCAGGCCCCACCTCCACCACGGTCTCGGCCGGCTGCACGCCGGCGGTGCGCACGATCCGGCGCACGGTGCCCGGGTCGATCACGAAGTTCTGCCCGAGGGTCTTGGTGGGCCGGATGCCGAGCCGGCCCGCGAGCTCGCGCACGCTGGAGGCGGTCAGCAACCGGGGCGCACCGGGCTCGGGGTCGGGTCGGCTCACGTCGACGAGCCTAGAGGACACCCGCGCCGGCGGGGCGCGGACCGGTCAGGTGTCGGCCCGCCCCTGGGGGCTGAGGTGTGCCGACCCGGCCGACCTCCCGGTCAGCGCAGGCCGAGCTTGGCCGAGCAGTAGGGCCACTGGCCCCAGCCGCTGCGCTGCTGCAGGATCTGCGCCCGGCGGGTCTGCTCGGCCGGGGAGGCCTCGGACGGGAGCCCGGAGCCGCCGACCGACTGCCAGGTGCCCAGCGAGAACTGGTACAGGCCGTAGTAGAGCCCGTTGGAGCTGACCGCGCTCGGGTTGCCGCCGGACTCGCACTGCGCCAGTGCGGCCCAGACGCCGCTGCCCGCGCTGCTGCCGCCGGAGGAGCTGGACGAGCTGGACGAACCAGAGCTGGAGGACGAGCCGGAGCTGGTCGGCTGCGGAGCCGGCCGCTCGGCGGTGCCGACCTCGACCACGCGGTCGACGGGCTCGGTGGTGACCTCGTCGGAGAGCTTCTTGGTGTCGGTGACCTCGCCGTCGGTCAGGTAGTCCCGGTAGGTGATGGTGCGCTCACCGTCGCTGCCCTCCTGGACCACGCGGGACTGGCCCTCGTAGAGGTCGTCGGTCTCGCGCTGCACGCTGTCGTGCTCGACCACCTCGGTCTCGGTGCGGGTCTCGGTGGTGTGCCGGACCACGGTCACCACCGGGGAGCCGTCCTCGGCGACCGTGACGATGACCTCGTCCTGCGTGCCCACGGTGATCTCCGCCCGCAGCAGCACCTGCTGCAGCGTGGCGCTGCCGTCCACGTCGACCGAGCGCTCGTCGCCGTCGGCCACGATCGTCACCTCGCCGTCGGTGATCAACGGCAGGTCGATCTGCGTACGGCCGTCGCTGGAGCGGGACGCCTCCAGGGAGGCGTCCCGGCCACTGTCGAGCAGCTGGGTGAGCGCTTCCTCGGCGGTCAGGGCGGTGGTCCAGATGGTGCGCTGCTCACCGTCGGTGGTGATGGTGATCTGGTCACCGGTGCGCACCACCACGTCGTCGCCGTCACCGAGCGCCTCGTGGGCGCCCGGGACCACCGAGTCGTGCGGGCCGATCTCGATGCCGGCCTCGTCGAGCAGACCGTTCACCGAGCCGGCGAAGGTGCTGACGGTGCGGATCTGGCCGTCCACGTCGATCTCGACGGTCTTGTGCGCGGCGGCGACCGCCACGCCACCGCCGGCCAGCACCAGCGCGGTGGCGGCGGCAGCACCGAGCAGCACCCGGCGCCGGCCACGGCGGGGCGCTGCGGCCGCCTCGTCGGCCGCGCCGTCATCGGCGGTGGTCGCGGCGGCGAGGCCCTCGTCGGCGGCGCTCTCGGTGGCCGCAGCACCGTCGGCAGCCGTCTCGGCCGCAGCATCGTCGGCGGCGGTCTCGGTGGCCGCAGCATCGTCGGCGGCGGTCTCGGCCGCCGGGCTCTCGTCGGCAGCGAGCGCGCCGAGGTCCAGCTGCGCGGTAGCAGCGTCGGGCTCGGCTGCGGGCTCGGGCGTCTGCGGTGCGGCGCTGTCGACCTCGTCGGTCGCGGGCACGTCAGAACGGCGGAAACGGTCGAAGAATGACACAGGCGGAGGGTTTCTGTGTGGGGGATCGGAAGCACGCCCGGGCCGGCACAGACGGGTGCAGGCACACCGGCGGACGTTCGACTGTAACCAGATCGTTATCTTCTCGGTCAACCGGAGGGCCGAAAGATGTGAGCACAGGCACACCCCGGCGACCCTCAGGATCAAGGGGAGCTACGCCGTCGGCAATGAAACGGTATAGCGGCGCGGGCTCAGTACCAGCCGACCGACTGGGAGTGACCCCACGCACCGCACGGGGTGCCGTACCGGCCGGCGATGTAGTTCAGACCCCAGGTGATCTGGGTGGCCGGGTTGGTGCGCCAGTCGGAGCCGGCGGAGCCCATCTTGGAGCCGGGCAGCGCCTGCGGGATGCCGTACGCCCCGGAGGACGGGTTCTGCGCGTACGGGTTCCAGTTGCTCTCCCGCTGCCAGAGCGCGTCCAGGCACGTCCACTGGTCCGAGCCCCAGCCACGGGCGGCGAGCAGCTGCTGCGCGATCGCGCGCGGACTGGTGCCCGAGTAGCTGCCCGAGGGTACGTCGGAGGAGGAGCTCGCGCTGCCCGAGCCGGACGAGCCGGAGCTGGAGGAGCCGCCCGAGCTGGTCCGGGCCGGCGGTGCGGTGCCCACCAGGACCACCTCGTCGACCGGCTCGGAGACCATGATCTCCGCCTGCACCTCGCGGGAGACCTCCTCGCCGTTGCGGTACTCGGCGGTGTAGGCGATCACCCGGGTGCCATCCTGCCCCTCGGTCTCCACCCGCTCGGTGCCGCGCGGCAGGGCCGAGGTCTCCTGGCGGACGGTCTCGTACTCGATCGTCTCGGTCTCGGTGCCGTACTGGGTGCCGACCCGCTCGATGGTGATCTCCGCCCCCTCGGTGGGCCGGCTGTTCATCTCCACCGAGACGTTGTCCTCCAGGCCGACCACGATGCCGTTCTCGATCAGCGCGTCGGCCACGGTGGCGGCGTTGCTCTCCAGGTCGTAGGACTCCCCGTCCACCGTCACCTGGAAGTGCACGGTCGGGCCGGCCTCGTCCAGCAGCCCGGCAGCGTCGCGCACGTCCTGCCCGCTGCGCGAGGCCTGGTGCCACAGGTCGGCGCGGCCGGCGAGGTAGGCCTGCGCCTCCTCGGCGGCGGAGGCGTACTGGTCGCCGGTCTGGGCCCGGTCCTCGTCCCCCGGCTGGCTCGCGGCGAACGCCAGCGATCCGGCCAGCACCACCGCCAGGCCGGCGGCTCCGATCGCGCGCCGCAGCGGGCGGGGCAGAGCAGTGGTCGCGGGTGCGTCGGCGCGGTGGCGCGACGTGGCTTTCTCAGAAGACAAGGGGAGGGGTCCTGTTCTTGCTACATCCGGCCCGGGAGGGACGGGCCAGAAGCGACCGTAACCGATTTGTGACCTGGATTTCCAGTACCGGTGGTCCAGCTGTGGACGGGGGCGCTGCCCGTTCGGGCGCGGCGCGGCGCTCGCGAGGGTGGTCTCGAGGTCGAGAATCCGCCGCGGACCGACACCCCAGGCCACCCGCGCGGGGTAGGCAGCGCGGGGATGGCGGGAGCGGGGCGGGGTGCGGATGGGGCTCGGGTGGGAGCAGGGCGGGGCGCGGGTGGGTCGGCGGCGGTCACCAGGGGCCGTAGAGCCTCTCGGCGTTGCCGTCGACGGCGGAGCACACCGTGCTCAGGTCCGCTCCCCTGGTCTCGGCGAGGGCGCGCACGGTCGCCGCCACCACGTACGGGGCGTTCGGCTGGCCGCGCCAGGGGTGCGGGGTCAGGTAGGGCGCGTCGGTCTCCACCAGGGCGTGGCTGAGCGGGGTCTCGGCCACCGCCCGGCGCAGCTCCTCGGCGCTGCGGAAGGTGATCGTGCCGGCGAAGGAGAGGTAGTAGCCGCGGCGCACGCACTCGGCAGCCATCGCCGCGTCCCCGGAGAAGCAGTGGAACACCGTCACCTCCGGGGCGCCGTCCGCAGCGAGCACCTCGAGCACCTCGGCGTGGGCGTCCCGGTCGTGGATCTGCAGCGGCAGGCCGAGCTCCTTGGCCAGGGCGATGTGCGCCCGGAAGGACTCCCGCTGCACCGCGCGGCCGGCCGGCCCGGCGCGGAAGTGGTCCAGACCCGTCTCCCCCACGGTGCGCACCCGCGGGTGCCGCGCCAGCTCGGCCACCCGGGCGACCGCCTCGTCCAGGTCCACCTCGTGCCGCGGTGCCGGGTCGGGCTCCAGCCCGTCCGGGGCCACCTCGCGGACGCCGGCGTGCAGCACCGCCTCGTTCGGGTGCACCGCCACGCCGGCCACCACCTGCGGGTGCTCCTCGGCCATCGCGATGCTCACCGGGGCGGAGTCCAGGTCGCAGCCGATCTGCACGACCGCCCGCACGCCCACCCCGGCCGCCCGGGCCAGGTGACCCGCGGTGCCCGGGTCAGCGACGCCGTCGGGCAGGACACCCGCGATCGACTCCAGGTGGGTGTGGTTGTCCACCACCGGGGCGGGCAGCGGCTCGGGCGGGGGCGGGAAGCCGCGTTCGCGCTTACGCGCCATCGGTGCCCTCGCGCAGCCGGTCGAGCTCCTCCTCCACCACCGACTCGTCCAGCTTGGTGAACACCGGGGCCGGCGGCGCGATCGGGGTGCCGACCGCCACCGGGCGGGACTGCCAGGCCGGGACCGCCGAGTAGTCACCGGTGATCACCGGGTAGTGCCGGGACTCGTCGTCCAGGTCGGTGACCTCCTCGA
>CAZMDO010000138.1:0-6545 GCA_964564445.1 uncultured Ruaniaceae bacterium
GTGACGACGTCGCGGCGCTGGCGGGCGTGGCGGACGTCGCCGTGGACTTCACCGTTCCGGGCGCCACCGAGGCCAACGTGCACGCGCTCGTGGACGCCGGTGTGCACGCCGTGGTGGGCACCACCGGCTGGCAGGCCGACGCCCTGGACCGGGTGCGCGCCCACCTGGAGCAGGACGGTCGCAGCACCGGGGTGCTCATCGCCCCGAACTTCGCCCTCTCCGCGGTGCTGGCGATGCGGCTGGCCACCCAAGCCTCGAGGTTCTTCGAGTCCGTGGAGATCATCGAGCTGCACCACCCGAACAAGGTGGACGCCCCGTCCGGCACCGCGGTGCACACCGCCCAGGCGATCGCCGCGGCCCGCCAGGGCATGCCCGCTGCACCCGATGCCACCGAGACGGCCCTGGACGGGGCGAGGGGCGCCGTCGTGGACGGTGTGCCGGTGCACTCGGTGCGGCTGCGCGGCCTGGTGGCGCACGAGGAGATCCTGCTCGGCAACCCGGGGGAGCAGCTGACCATCCGCACCGACAGCTTCGACCGGTCCTCGTTCATGCCCGGGGTGCTGATCGCGGTGCGGGCGATCGGCGAGCACCCCGGTCTGCAGGTGGGTCTGGACACGCTGCTCGACCTGGGCTGAGCAGCCTCGCCGGCACCCGGCTACTCGGCGAGCACCGCCGACCAGGCCAGCTCGTTCACCCGGGTGCCGTCGACCTCCAGCACGCGGCGGATACCCAGCGGCTCCATCCCCGCCGCGGAGAGGAAGTCCGCCCGGGCGTGGTCGCCCTCGATCGCCCACGCCCGCACATGGCTGGCCGCGGTGGCCCGCAGGATGTCCGTGCACGCCGCCAGCAGCCGGGACCCGTGCCCCTCGCGCGCATGCGCCGGGTCGACCTCCAGGGCCACGATCTCCCCGGTCTCGCGGGCCTGCGGGGCCGGTGCCAGCGCGGCGAAACCGACCACCTGCGGGCCGTCGCAGGCGGTGAGCATCCGGTGCTTGGCCGAGGGCGGCGAGGCGATCGCGGTGCGCCAGGCGGCAGCGAAGCGGTCTGCCTCCAGGCCGGTGAGCACCTCGGCCGGCAGCACCTCGGCGAGCGCGGTACGCCAGGCGGCCACCTGGATCCTGCCCAGATGAGGAGCGTCCTCGGTGAGGGACGGACGCACCGAGACGTCCGCCGTCAACCCGTGTGCGTGCCCGTGCTGCTCAGCCATGCTGCTCAGACTAGGTGATCACCGCTCCCGTGCGGTGCATCGGCCGCGGCGCCGGCACCACCTGCCGGTGCGCCCAGGGCACGTTCGGGTCGTGCTTCGCGGTAACGTCATCCCATGTCCTCCGTGCCCTCCCGCCCACCGCGCAGCTTCGGATCGGTCAGTGTGGCCATGGCCACCCCGATGAAGCCCGGCGGCGCACTCGACATCCCGGCCGCCCAGCGCCTGGCCCGGCACCTGGTCGACTCCGGGGCCGACTCCCTGGTGCTCTCCGGCACCACCGGCGAGTCGCCCACCACGCACCAGCCGGAGAAGGACGAGCTGGTCACCGCCGTGGTGGAGGAGGTCGGCACCGAAGCGATGATCATCGCCGGCGCCGGCTCCAACGACACCGCGCACGCCACCCGGATCGCGGTGGCCGCAGAACGCACCGGCGCCCACGGCCTGCTGGTGGTCTCCCCGTACTACAACCGCCCGTCCCAGGAGGGCGTCTACCGGCACATCCGCACCGTGGTGGAGGCCACCAGCCTGCCCGCGATGATCTACGACATCCCCGGCCGCACCGGGGTGGCGGTCGGCGACGAGATCCTCGACCGGTTCGCCGAGCACCCGCAGATCCGCGCCGTCAAGGACGCCACCGGCAACGTCGCCCAGGGCTTCGACCGGATGCGCCGCACCGGGCTGGAGTACTACTCCGGGGACGACAACCTCAACCTCGCCTGGCTGGTGCACGGCGCCTCCGGCGTGGTCTCCGTGGTCGGCCACCTGACCGCCGGGCGGTACGCCCAGATGGTGGGCGCGGTCGACTCCGGCGACCTGTTCACCGCGCGTGACCTGTCCGCACAGCTGGCCCCTGTGGTCGAAGCGGTGATGGGCACCGGTCAGGGCGCGGTGATGGTCAAGGCTGCCCTCCAGCTGCAGGGCCTGATCGAGCACCGCTCGGTCCGCTCCCCGCTGGTGGAGGCCACCGAGGCGGAGATCGCCGACCTGCGCTCCGCCATGCTCACCCACGAACTGCTGAAGGACACCGATCGATGAGTCATCCCCACCCCGAGCTCGACCCCCCGGCACCGCTGGCGCAGGGGGCGCTGCGGATCGTCCCGCTCGGCGGGCTCGGCGAGGTCGGCCGGAACATGGCCGTGCTGGAGTTCGGCGGCCGGCTGCTGGTGATCGACTGCGGGGTGCTCTTCCCCGAGGACAGCCAGCCCGGCGTGGACCTGATCCTGCCGGACTTCGGGTACATCGAGGACCGCATGGACAAGGTCGAGGCGATCGTGCTCACCCACGGGCACGAGGACCACATCGGTGCCGTGCCCTACCTGCTCCGGCTCCGCCGGGACATCCCCATCGTCGGGTCCAAGCTGTCCCTGGCGTTCGTGGCGGCCAAGCTCAAGGAGCACCGGATCACCCCCGAGCTGCGCGAGGTGGCCGAGGGGCAGCGGATCACGATGGGCGCCTTCGACCTGGAGTTCGTCGCGGTGAACCACTCCATCCCGGACGCGCTCGCGGTGATGGTGCGCACCCCGGCCGGATCGGTGCTGCACACCGGTGACTTCAAGATGGACCAGCTGCCGCTGGACCACCGGATCACCGACCTGCGCGCCTTCGCCCGGCTGGGGGAGGAGGGCGTGGACCTGTTCATGACCGACTCCACCAACGCCGAGGTGCCCGGGTTCACCACCTCCGAGCGGGACATCGGCCCGGTGCTGGACTCGGTGTTCGCCCAGGCCGACGGGCGGATCGTGGTGGCCTCCTTCTCCTCGCACGTGCACCGGGTGCAGCAGGTGCTGGACGCCGCGCACGCGCACGGCCGCCGGGTGGCGCTGGTGGGCCGCTCGATGGTGCGGAACATGACCATCGCCAGCGAGCTCGGCTACCTGAACGTGCCCGACGGGGTGCTCATCGACATCAAGAAGATCGGCGACATCCCCGACGACCGGATGGTGCTGATGTGCACCGGGTCGCAGGGGGAGCCGATGGCGGCGTTGTCCCGGATCGCCAACCGGGACCACCGGGTCAGCGTGGGCCCGGGGGACACCGTGATCCTCGCCTCCTCGCTCATCCCCGGCAACGAGAACGCCGTGTTCCGGATCATCAACGGGCTGATCCGCCTCGGGGCGAAGGTGATCCACCAGGCGAACGCGCGGGTGCACGTCTCCGGGCACGCCTCCGCCGGTGAGCTGCTGTACGTGTACAACATCGTCCGCCCGCGCAACGTCATGCCGGTGCACGGGGAGATCCGGCACCTGGTCGCCAACGGCGCCCTGGCGGTCAAGACCGGGGTGGCGCCGGAGCGGGTGGTGCTCGCCGAGGACGGCGTAGTGGTCGACCTGGTCGACGGCAAGGCCCGGATCGCCGGGGCGGTGCCCTGCGGGTACGTCTACGTGGACGGGTCCTCGGTGGGCGGGGTGACCGACGCCGAGCTGAAGGACCGGCGCATCCTCGGCGAGGAAGGGTTCATCTCCATCTTCGCCGTGGTGGACTCCTCCACCGGTGAGGTGGTGGCCGGCCCGCACCTGCAGGCGCGCGGGGTCGCCGAGGGTGAGGACCGCCTGGCTTCCATCGTGCCGGAGATCACCAAGGCGCTCACCGAGGCCGCGCGGGGCGGCAGCTCCGACGTGCACCAGCTGCAGCAGGTGATCCGCCGCGTGGTCGGCCGGTTCGCCTCCTCCAAGCTGCGCCGCCGGCCGATGATCATCCCGGTGGTGGTGGAGTCCTGAGCATCAGCTGGTAGCGGGCGGCCCGCTGCTCCGGCGTGCCGGGCAGCAGCCCGCCGAGCTCCAGGCTGACCAGACCGTGCACCAGCCCCCAGGCGCGCACGGCCTGCAGCTCCAGCTGCTCTGCGCTCACCTCGGGGAGCAGGCGTTCGACGGCGGAGCGCAGGATGGCAAAGGTCGGTTCCGTCAGGCTGTGCGCACCTGAGCGCACCCCAGCAGCCGAGAACATCACCCGGTAGAAGTGCGGGTCGGCCAGGGCGCTGGCCCGGTAGGCCAGGCCGAGGGCGAGCAGGTCGGCGGCCGGGTCGTCGGTGCGTGGCACGCCGCGCAGGTGCGCCTCGAACCGGGCCAGCCCCTCGGTGGTCACCGCGTCCACCAGCGCGTCCCTGCTGCCGAACAGCGTGTAGATCGCGGCGGTGGTGGTACCGGCCCGCTGCGCCAGCGTGCGCACGGACAGCGCGTCCGCCCCGCGGGCGGAGATCAGCTCGGAGGCGAGGTCGAGCAGGCGGCGGCGGAGTGCGTCGTCGTACTGGCGAGGTCGGCCCATGAGGGGGAGTCTACGGCCTTGACAGCGACGGTCTAACAGTGTTTGCTAACACTGTTATTATTGAGTCGCCACGATGCCCCCACCGGGGTGGCTCTGACACCGTGACCGTCCCGGGCCGTGACCGGCGCCCCCGGGCCGGCGCCGCCGGAAGGAGACCGACCATGCTTGAGCTGTCCCAGAGTGCCCAGGTGACCGCGGGGATCGTGCTGCTCGCCGCCGTCACCGTGACCTCCGGCGGCGCTTTCCTGGCCAAGGTCGCCACCGGCGGTGTGCCGGCCACCGACTTCCAGCGCTCCTTCTTCCGGGCCGGGCACGGGCATGCCGGTGTGCTGATCGTGTTCGGGCTGGTCTGCCTGCTGCTGTCCGAGGCCACGGCGCTGACCGGGTTCGCCCACTGGCTGGCCGCCACCGGGGTGCTGATCTCGGCGATCGTGCTGCCCGCCGGCTTCTTCTTCTCCGCGATGGGCTCCGGGCGCACCCGGCCGAACCGGGCGATCGTCCTGGTCTGGGCCGGAGGTGCGCTGCTGGCGGCTGGGCTGGTGACGCTCGCGATCGGGCTGCTCACCGCCTGAGCTCCGGCAAGGTCACGTGGATCCGGGCGCCCGTGCCCGGATCCACGTGACCTTGTTCCCGTGAGAGTCGATCCGCCCTCCGACGCGTGTTCCTGCCTGCCGCCGAGCCGATCGTCTGGTTGAGTGGGAGCGAGCAGGCTTGCCTCGGCACGCCTGAGCGAGGAGGACGACATTCATCATGGCGACCCGTACGACTTCCCCCGGACGGTCCGCCGCACCAGGACGAAAGAAGAACGCGCCGGCGAGGTCCAGCGCTGCCCGGGCGAAGAGCTCGAAGTCCCGTGGCCGCGCCCAGGAGACCCGCCCGGCGCTGCCGATCCGGATCCTGCGCGGCCTGTGGATGGGTACCGCGCACGTGATCGGGGGCACGGCGCGCTCGATCGGTTCTGGTGCCCGTGGCCTCGACCCCGCCCACCGGCGGGACGGCGTGGCGTTCCTGCTGCTCGCGCTTGCGGTGATCGTGGCGGTGCGGGAGTGGTTCGGCCTGTCCGGTTCGGCCGGTGACATCGTGCACGCGGCCGCCGCCGGTGCCATCGGCGTGCTCGCCGTCGTCATCCCGCTGATCCTGCTCTTCCTCGCGATCCGGCTGATGCGCCACCCGGAGCGCGGTGAGGTGAACGGACGCATCTCCATCGGCCTGACCGCGATCGTGGTGGCCGTCTGCGGTCTGATCCAGGTCGGCTCCGGACTGCCCTCGCCGCCGGACTGGTCCGGGGTGTTCGCCGCCGGGGGGCTGATCGGCTTCGTGGTGGCCAACCCGCTCACCGCGGCGCTGACGCAGTGGGTCACCATTCCGCTGATGGTGCTGCTCGGCTTCTTCGGTCTGCTCGTGGTCACCGCCACCCCGGTCGCTGCCATCCCGCGGCGCATCCGGCAGGGCATCGACTGGATCACCGGCAACGACGTCGGGCCGGACGAGGAGGAGCCGCCGGCGCGGACCCGCGGCCGGAAGGTGCGCAAGGGGGACACCAAGGCCATCGAGCCCGGGGCGTTCCACGGCGACGAGGCGTTCGAGCAGGCGCACGAGCTCGCTGAGGCGGAGGAGGTCGAGGACTTTGCTGCGGAGCCTGCAGCAGAGCCCGACGGCGCAACCCACCCGGGCGGGGAGCCCGCACCCGCCGAGGAGGTCGGTCAGGACACCGAGGACCTCCAGGCACCGCCCACCCAGGCACTGCCTGCACGGGCCGAGCAGCTCGTGCTCGACCCGGGCCTGACCTACACCCTGCCCGGGGACGAGGCGCTGATCGCCGGTCCACCGCACAAGACCCGGTCGGCGGTGAACGACCGGGTGGTGGAGGCGCTGACCACTGTGCTCACCGACTTCGGGGTCAACGCCGAGGTCACCGGGTTCACCCGCGGCCCGACGGTCACCCGCTACGAGGTGGAGCTCGGCGCCGGGGTGAAGGTGGAGCGGGTCACCGCGCTGAGCAAGAACATCGCCTACGCGGTGGCCTCGGCGGACGTGCGCATCCTCTCCCCGATCCCGGGGAAGAAGGCGATCGGTA
>CAZMDO010000139.1:0-6533 GCA_964564445.1 uncultured Ruaniaceae bacterium
CGATCTCCTCCAGCACCGAACGCCTGGGTGCCGCGGCAGGAAGCGCCGGCCGACCGCCGTCGCCGACCTCCCCCAACCCTGGAGCAGACATGACCGACCAGATCCCGGTGCGCCGCGCCCTCCTCTCCGTCTACGACAAGACCGGCCTGACCGAGCTGGCCACCGCCCTGCACGCCGCGGGGGTGGAGCTGGTCTCCACCGGCTCGACCGCCGCAGTGATCTCCGCCGCCGGCGTGCCGGTCACCCCGGTGGAGCAGATCACCGGTTTCCCCGAGTGCCTGGACGGCCGGGTGAAGACCCTGCACCCGCGCATCCACGCCGGCATCCTCGCCGACCGCCGCCTGGCCACCCACCGGGACCAGCTCGAGCAGCTCGAGGTCGAACCGTTCGACCTGGTGGTGGTCAACCTCTACCCGTTCGCCGAGACCGTGGCCTCCGGGGCGGACGAGGACGAGTGCATCGAGAAGATCGACATCGGCGGCCCGTCCATGGTGCGCGCCGCGGCGAAGAACCACCCGAGCGTGGCGGTCGTCGTCGACCCGGGCAGCTACCCCGAGGCGACCGAGGCGGTGCGTGCCGGCGGGTTCACCCTCGACCAGCGCAAGACCCTGGCCGCCGAGGCGTTCCGGCACACCGCCAACTATGACGTGCACGTGGCCTCCTGGATGGGCAACGTGGTGGCTCCGGACGACGAGGGCTCCGGCTTCCCCGGCTGGGTCGGCGCCACCTGGCAACGTGCCGAGGTGCTCCGCTACGGCGAGAACCCGCACCAGCAGGCCGCCCTCTACCGCGGGCACGGTCCCGCCGGGCTCGCCGGCGCCGAGCAGCTGCACGGCAAGGCGATGAGCTACAACAACTACGTGGACGCCGACGCCGCCTGGCGCGCCGCCCACGACCACGGCGACGCGCCGGCCGTGGCGATCATCAAGCACGCCAACCCGTGCGGCCTGGCCGTGGGGGCCGACGTCGCGGACGCGCACGCCAAGGCGCACGCCTGCGACCCGGTGTCCGCCTACGGCGGTGTGATCGCCACCAACACCGAGGTGTCGGTGGCGATGGCCGAGCAGGTCGCCGGCGTGTTCACCGAGGTGATCGTGGCCCCGGCCTACGCCGAGGGCGCCCTGGAGGTGCTGCAGCGGAAGAAGAACATCCGCGTGCTGCTGCTGCCCGAGAGCGGCCGGGTGGGCGTGGAGAGCCGGCCGATCTCCGGCGGGCTGCTGATGCAGCAGCGCGACGCGATCCACGCCGACGGAGACGACCCGACCGGCTGGACCCTGGCCGCCGGTGAGCCCGCCGACGAGGCCACCCTGGCCGACCTCGCCTTCGCCTGGCACGCGGTGCGCGCAGCGAAGTCGAACGCGATCCTGCTCGCCGACGCCGGCGCGGCGGTGGGCATCGGCATGGGCCAGGTGAACCGGGTGGACTCCTGCCGGCTGGCGGTGGAGCGGGCGAACACCCTGGCCGACGGCGCCGAGCGGGCCCGCGGCGCGGTGGCCGCCTCGGACGCGTTCTTCCCGTTCGCCGACGGTCTGCAGGTGCTGCTGGATGCGGGGGTGCGCGCGGTGGTGCAGCCCGGTGGGTCGATCCGGGACGAGGACTCGATCGCCGCGGCGAAGGCGGCCGGGGTGACCATGTACTTCACCGGCACCCGGCACTTCGCGCACTGACCCACGGCGGGCATCGATCCTGATGGACTGAGAGGTGATTCAGCACACAGCGTGCCCTCGCCCGAGTATCGTCGATCGTGTCTACTTGGAGGGAGAAGCGGATGGACACGATCTACCGGATGATGGGGGGCGTCCCGGGTAAAGCGATATGTGCTGTAGCGCTGGCCGCAGTACTTGTGCTGACCGCAGTTGGGCCTGCGGCGGCCTACGACGAGGAGACGGGCAGTCGATACTGCGGCGGGACCACGCCGTTCGGGTGGCTCACAGCTACGTCGACGGCGAGCGACGCGCTTCGCGGCCCGGGCGGCTTCTACTACTTCCACTTCACCGGTGCGGGTACTCACACCATTCAGGGGGCATACATCGCGGACGATGGAGGAGTTGGCGCGACGGTCGTTGGAGGCGGATCATGGCGCGCGTACACGGCATCAGGGACATTTACCTACCTCTCCGCAACCTGTCGAAGCTATGGATGAGGTGGCCGGTTGTCGTCAGTGTGACACTGGTAGTCATGACGGGGTGTACCAGCGAATCGGTGCCGCACGACAGCGCTGAACCGTCCCCAACGGTCCATGAGTTTGTGGGGTCGCCTTCCGAGTATACCGACGCCTTGATGGACTGTATGCGGGGACGCGGCTGGCAGGTGACGGAGACTGAAGGCGGTTTCGGTGCTGGCGTCGACCGGTCAAACGAAGACAAGTTCATCGCGGATATGAATGCATGCCGAGACGCGATCGGTGCCGAACCGATGGCTGATCTGAGCACCGAACAACTCCGGTCCCGCTACGAATGGCGACGTGCTCAGTACGACTGCTTGGTAGACCACGGGTTTGCTACCGGTGCGCCACTGTCCTTCCAATCGTTTGTCGACCGATACGAGCGAACCGGCCGTGCGTACTGGGATCCTATTGCGCCGCTCGCCGAGGACGGGCAGGACGTCCAGCGCGCCAACCGCGAATGTCCATACTCGACCGATGAGTGGTAGCCGGAAGTCAAGGGCTCTTCAGCGCACGGCCGCGGGGTGCGGAATAGCCTTGCTCCTAGCGATTGCTTACTGGGCCGGTTCAACTGTCGCGCGCCCGGAGCACCATCCGGTCGAGGTGACCGAGCCTCAACTCTACACAGTGAACGAGGGGACCGTAGCCGAGTATCGGCCATACCCGGCGCAAGCGTCTTGGCGGGAGGGACCGACCGCGAGTTCGCCCGGAACGGGAACGCTCACGTCTCTCTCACTACCACCTGACGGCCTGATAGAGAGCGGCGACGTCGTTTACTCACTCAATCTGAGTCCGGTGGTCGTGATTTCAGGTGACGTACCAGCCTTTCGCGATCTGACGGAGGGTATCCATGGGGAGGATGTCGAGCAGCTACAGCGCTATCTGATCGAATCGGGATTCCTCGATGATGCAGCAGACGGCCGATTCGGAGTGGCTACCACTGCGGCTGTTCAGCGTTGGCAAGAGGCAGATGGCTTGCGCGTGGATGGCGTAGTCAATCGTGGAGAGGTCCTCTTCTTTCCGCTGCCCGCCAGAGTGTATCCGGCGGACGGGATCCGCGTCGGTGCGATCGTCAGTGAGGGTTCGCCGGTGTTGCGGAGCGTCGTCGGCTACCCGTCGTTCGGTTTGGTTCCTGCCTCCGGCAACAGGGAAGCGACCGTATCACCTGGTTCCGAAGTGACCGTGAACATCGGCGAGCGGGAAATAGTCGGTGTCACCGGTCTTGCCGAGCGTCAACAGGATGGTACGACGGTGATCCCTATAGAGGCCGCTGACGGTGAAACGCTCTGCGACGCTGAATGCGCCGCCGCTCTACCGATTCCGGGACCAGTGGAGCTCTCCGCCCGGCTGGTACTTGCGGAGGCGCGGTCGGGACCCGTGGTACCGGTGAGTGCCCTCCGAAGTGATCCGGGTGGTGAAACGTTCGTCACGCTCGCCGATGGCGCGTCATGTGAGGTTCAGATACTCGTGTCTTACGGTGGGCTGGCGGTTGTTTCCGGTCTGGATGTGGGTGCTAGCATCAAACTGTTCGGAGACTAGTCATGCAGATTTCGGTTGAGAACCTCACGTTCCGGTATCGGGCGCACGGAGCTCCCGTCGTCGAGCAGCTCAGCCACGTCTTCGTCCCAGGAACGACTACGGCCCTTGCGGGTCCATCGGGCGTGGGAAAGTCAACTCTCATCTATCTACTCGGACTCCTGCTTACTCCATCCGATGGTGAGGTGACGATGGACGGCATTGCGGCATCATCCCTCAATGATTCCGAGCGCTCGGCACTGCGTGCGGAGCATGTCAGTATCATCTTTCAGGATGCCCTGTTAGATCCGGCTCGGAGCACCATCGAAAATGTCTTGGAGGGTGCCGTGTATTCTGAAAGGGTGGTATGGAGCCTGCGGCGCGCCCAGGAACTTCTAGACCATTTCGGCGTGGGTGATCGTTCACGACTCCGGCCGGGTGAGATCTCTGGCGGGCAAGCACAACGCGTGGCACTGTGTCGTGCCTTGATGAAGGACCCAGAAATCATCCTCGCGGACGAGCCTACCGGAAATCTCGATACGGATTCCGCTGAGGTGGTCTGGAAGGCTCTCGCCCGATCAGCGCACGAGTACGGACGCACTGTAATAATAGCCAGCCACGCTTCAGAACTAGTTTCTGCCTGCGATAGGCGGCTGGAGCTGGTGAAGTGTCGCTGACGGTTTGGCGCGGTGCGCGTGAAGTCATGCAGACCGCCAAGGCCGCACCTGCGTTGGTCGTTGTGATTGCGACGATCGTCGCATGTTTAAGCGCGGGAGTTGTTCTCACCGCTGGACGTGCCGCGGCTTTGGAGCGGGACGTCCTGGCATCCGTGGACGACGCCGGTGTGCGGACGATCGTTCTGGCAAGCAACCGGATAGACGGCGGACTCGATCCGTCGGTTGTCGATCGGATCGGGCGGTTGAGCGGTGTTGAATGGGTCGTCGGATTCGGTGCCGCACGGGACGTCAGCAACGCTGCTATTCCAGGCGGTCGCCCAGTCGCAAGCCGGACTGTGTACGGAGACTGGAAGGAGGAGATCGTGCCTGTCGAGGGCGTGCCGCGGCCTGGTGCAGCAATGGTATCCCGTACAAGCGAACGGATGCTTGGCCTGGCGGAGCCGGCTGGCGCCGTGCTCCTGGGGGAGGACAGCGTTCCTGTCGTCGGTAGGTTCGCGGTATCGGGAGCGCTTTCGGAGATGCGCAACTTTGTCATCCTGGTACCGGAAGAAGAGCAGCCGAGCGATTCGGTCGCACTCGTCTATGTGTTGGCTGATCGTGCCGGTGCGGTGGCAGGCCTCGCTGAGGGCGTGCGTGCTCTCGCCGGTGAACCCGACCAAAGTACTTTGAACGTATCTACGTCGGATCGGTTGATCCGTGTCCAGGCGGCGCTCTCGGGGCAGCTCGCTGGCCTCTCCCGACAATCCGCCGCGGCTATGCTCGGAGGCGGGCTGGTCGTCGTGGCGCTGTGCATGATCATGATGTCCACGCTGCGTCGCAGGGACTTTGGGCGGCGGCGAGCGCTCGGAGCCTCACGCGTTGCCCTGACGGCGGTCGTGGCCCTCACTGTGCTGGTGCCGAGCACGATCGGTGTGGCGGTCGGTACGCCTGTCGGATTGGCTCTGCTGGCCTGGCGACATCAACCTGTGCCAGATCTCAAGTTCCTCCTGGCTTCCACGATCCTCATTGTTCTGGTCACCGTTGTGGGCGCGGTCCCAGGGGCGGTGCTTGCTGCCTGGCGCGACCCCGCCCTGGTGCTTCGCGTCCCATGAGCGGCTGGCCCGTGCCGTGGCGGGCTCAGGCCACCGCGCGGGCCAGCTTCACCGCCGGGTCGGCCGCCGCGGCCCGGTCCAGCACCGGTAGCTCGCCGCGGCCGAGCAGCTTGCGCACCGCCGCCACGTCCCGCGGAGCGTCGGCGACCACCGCCCCGACCAGCCGGTCGCCGGCCAGGCAGAGCGTGGTCCACGGCGCGGCGGCCGGATCCCCCCGGGTGATCCGCTCCTCCGTGAGCCGCCCGTACACGGTGAGCTGGTGGCCCAGCTGGGCCGAGCTCAGGTACGGCGCCGGCTCGGTCGCAGGCAGCTCCTGGCCGAGCATCGCGCGGGCCAGCGGCGCCGGGTCGGTCAGCGCCGCCGACCAGTGCCCGCCGGGCACCCGCCCGAACAGCGGGTGGTCCCGCTCGGCCACGTCGCCGACCGCCCACACCCCCTGCACCGAGGATCTACCGCCGGCGTCCACCTGCACGTGCCCGCGGTCGGTGAGCGGCACGCTGCCGGCCAGCCACGCGGTGTCCGGGCGGGCGCCGATGGCGCACAGCACCAGGTCCGCGCCCAGCGTTGTGCCGTCGGCCAGGGTCACCTTCCCCTGCTCGACGGCGGTCACGGCGGCCTGGCTGCGCAGCCGCACCCCGGCCTCGGCGTACCAGGGCACGGTACGTGCCCCGAGCTGTTCGCCGAGCTGACGCCACAGCGGCACCGGACCGGCTTCCAGCACGTGCACACTGCACCCCGCCCCGGCGGCCACCCCGGCCACCTCGGCGCCGATCCAGCCCGCGCCGATCACCGCCACGTCGGGGCGGTCGGCCAGCGTGGCGCGCAGGTGCTCGGCCTCGTCCAGGGTGTGCAGGGTGACCACCCCGGTCCACTCCGGTGGTCGGATCGCGTGGCTGCCGGTGGCGAGGACCACCTGAGCCGCGGAGAAGGTGCGGCCCTCGGCGGTACTGACTGTGACGCCGTCGGGACGGGCGTGCAACGCCGTGGCCCGCACGCCCAGGTGCACCTGGTCGGCCAGGGTGGCCAGGTCGTGGCCCAGGTCCTCGGCCAGCCACACCGGGTCCGGCCGGGTGAGCAGCTCCTTGG
>CAZMDO010000140.1:0-6508 GCA_964564445.1 uncultured Ruaniaceae bacterium
AGTAGGAGATGCGCTCGCCTCCGTCGGTGACCAGGTACCAGGTGACCGGGCCGAAGACGATCGCGATCAGGATGCCCCACCAGTGCGCGGCCGCGCGGGAGGTGGGTCCCTCGTCGAAGTCGGCGAACGGGTCGTCCTCGGCCGGCGGCACGGTCTCGTCGGTGCGGTCCGTGGCCATCGTGGTGGTCGGCTCCGGTTCGGTGGCCGAGGTGCGGCTCGCCGCACCCGCGCCGGCCGCGGCACCTGCGCCGGCCGCGGCACCTGCGCCGGCCGCGGCACCTGCGCCGGTGGTGTCGGTCCGGGTCGGTTCGACCGGCTCCGCGCCGGAGGAGGCGACCCGGCCGAACCGGCGGGCACGCTCCGCGCGGAGCGCCTCGTCCTCCTCCTCGGTGGGTAGCTGGCGGGTGACCGGCTCCTCGCGGCCGGCTGAGGCGCCGAAGGCCTGGGTGGCCGGGGTGGTCTCGGCTGCACGGGCCTCCGCGGGGTCGGTGGCGGTCGGCTCGCTGCCCGAGGGCGCACCGACCGGCGGCGCGGCGGGCGGCCCAGCAGCGGGCGGCCCAGCGGTGCCCGGCTCGGCGGTGCCCGGCTCGGCGGTGCCCGGCCCACTGGTCGGCGGCTCCGCGGCGGGCTCGTCGGCGACACCCGGTGCTGGTGGTGGCGTGGCACCGGCCAGGTCGCTGTCCGGCACATCGGAGCCCGCGGACCGCGGTCCGGTCTCGGCCGGGGCCGTGGGCTCGGCCGGGCCGGGCGTCACCGGGTCGTCGGCACGGTCACTGCCGCCCGCACCCGGCGTGGTCGGCGGCTCGGGTGGGACAGCAGCCTGGTCGGCGGACGTGTGCGGTGCGCCGGGGTCGGGCGTCACGTCGCGGTCGTCGTCGTTGCTGTTCGGCGGGACGGTGCTCACTGTGTCCTCCACGGTGGGTGATGGATTCACGGTAGCGACGCAACCGGCCGGCGCACGGTGGGGCGCGCCGATGGTCGGGCAGGACGGGCGCTCCGGGCAGATCGGCGCCAGACGCAACAACGGCGCCTCCGTAGAAGCGCCGTTGTCACCTTCACCGGTGTGGGTTATCAGGCGTGCATCCTCAGGTAGTCGCTGCGGGCAAGCCCGCTCGACCAGTCCTTCACGTGGACCAAACGCGCGTGGGTTCCCACGCCCGGATGAAGTTGTCCTCCTTGTATACACCCTTGCCGCCGGGTGCGAAAGAGGGGCGGGCACTCTCGATGGCGAGAGACCTGACCAGGGCGCGTTCCGCCGTCGTGCCACGTTGTCCACAACCCCCTCCCGGCGGCCTGCAGGGACCCGGTGCGGCCCGCGATGCTCGGGTGATCGGAAACGGTGCCCAGGGACGGAGGCGTGATGGACCAGACGGGACGTGCGGTGGCGCTGCGCTCCGGGGACGCTGGCCTGATCGAGGAGGTGCGGGCGGTGCTGGCGCTCTCCGACCTGCCGCTGGTGATCTACCCGCCGGGTGCCCCGCCGCCGCGCGCCACCCTGCTGCTGGACAGTGCGGTGGAGGCCCAGCCCGACGACGCCGGGTGGGTGGCTCCGGGCCGGCGCGCCGTGTGGGTGGCGTGCGCGGAGGTGGCCACCCCCGACGGCGGTCGTTGCCTGGCTCTGCCTGCTCACGCGGAGGAGCTGCTCACCCGGGCCAGGACGGTCTGCCAGCCGCGCCGGGCCCGCGTGGTCGGGGTGGTCGGTGCCCGCGGCGGTGCCGGGGCCACGTCGCTGGCGGCCGCGCTCGCCCGGGCGTGCGCGAAGGAGAGCCTGGCGGTGGCGCTGGTTGACCTGGACGGGGCGGGCCCGGGTCTGGACCTGACGCTGGGCATCGAGCACGAGGGCGGGCTGCGCTGGGCCGACCTGGACGGGCCGGAGGGCACGTTGCCGGAGCGTGCGCTGGAGGAGGCGCTGCCCGGCTGGTGCGGGGTGCACGTGCTCTCCGCGGACTGGCGCGGCGGGCCGGGCGGGCCGTTGGCCCTCGGCGCCGTGGACGCCCTCGCTGCCGGGCACGACGTGGTGGTGCTGGACCTGCCCCGGGCACAGCCGCACTGGGCGATGCACTGCACGGTGGTGCTGGTGGTGACCACCTGCGACGTGGTCGGCGGGGAGGCGGTCCGGGCGACCCGCAGCGCCTGGGACGGGGTGGAGACCCGCCTGGTGGTGCGCGGTCCGGCACCCGGTGGGCTGAGCCCGGAGGAGATCGCCGAGGCGGCCGGGCTGCCGTTGGCCGTGACCATGCGGTCCGAGCGGGGGCTGCGTGCCGGTGTGGAACGCGGGGTGGCCCCGGGGGACAACCGGCGCGGCGCACTGATCCGCGGTGCCCGCCGGCTGGTGGCGGACCTGGGGCTGGCGTCCTGATGGCTGCCGGCGTGGAGCAGGTCCGCCGCACCGTGGTCGATGCGCCCCGGGCGGGGGAGGACGTGCTGCCGCCGGGCACGGTCAGCCGTGCCGTGCGCACCTCCCCGGGGGTGCGCACCGACGCCGCACAGCTGCGGCTGGAGCGGGCGGCCCGGTCCGAGATGCTCGGCGCCGGTCCGGTGCTGCAACCGCTGCTGGACGACCCCGAGGTCACCGACGTGCTGGTGAACGGCGATGGCAGCGTCTGGCTGGACCGCGGCCACGGCCTGACCAGGCGGAGGGAACGGCTGCCGGATCCGCGTCGGCTGGCGACCCGGCTCGCCGCCGCGGCCGGGCAGCGGCTGGACGACGGTGCCCCGGTCGCGGAGGGACGCCTGCCGGACGGGACCCGGCTGCACGCCGTGCTCGCCCCGCTCAGCGCCGAGGGGGCGACCATCTCGCTGCGCACCGTGCGCCGGCGTGCGTTCGGTCTGGGCGAGCTGGCCGAGGCCGGCCTGACCGGGCCGCGCGGGGTGCAGGTGCTCGAGGCCCTGGTGGCGCTGCGCGCGAACGTGCTGGTCAGCGGCGCCACCGGGAGCGGGAAGACCACCTTGGTGGCGAGCATGCTCTCGCTGGTGCCGGGCACCGAGCGGATCGTGTGCATCGAGGAGGCTGCCGAGCTGGCGCCGGCCCACCCGCACGTGCTGCACCTGCAGGTGCGGCGCGCCAACGTGCAGGGGGCCGGGGAGATCGGCCTGGCCCACCTGGTGCGCACGGCGATGCGGATGCGCCCGGACCGGCTGGTGCTCGGGGAGTGCCGCGGGGCGGAGGTGCGCGAGGTGCTCGCGGCCCTGAACACCGGTCATGACGGCGGGTGGGCCACCGTGCACGCCAACGCCGCCGCGGACGTGCCCGCACGCCTGGTCGCGCTCGGGGCGATGGCCGGGATGTCCCCGGCGGCGGTGGCCGTGCAGGCGCTGGCCGCACTCGACGCGATCGTGCACCTGGACCGCAGCGACGGTCGGCGGCAGCTGGCCCAGGTGGCCGTGCTCGGCGACGACGGCGCCGGCGGGATGCGTAGCGATCTCGCCCTGGTCCGGGGTGCTCGGGGCGACCTGGAACCGGCCGGTGCCTGGCCGCAGCTGGCCCGCCGTCTGGACGGTGCCGCGTGGGCGGGGGAGCGGTGAGCGCGTGGCTGGCCGTGGGGCTGCTGGCTACCGCGGTCCTGCTGCTCGTCCAGCCCGGCCGGCGCCCCCGGGCGGGCGTGGTGGAGAGCCGCACCGGGGACGAGCGGCCCGCCCGCGACGCCGGGGCGGGCGGGAGGCCCGGCGGGGTCGCTGTGCCGGGGATACCTGGCGGGGTCGCTGTGCCCGGGAGGCCCGGCGGGGTCGCTGTGCCCGGGAGGCCCCGGTCCCGCGACCGTCCGCGCCACCGGCCCGGCGGGAACAGGCGTGGCCGCCCGTGGGCGGGCACCGCCCGGACCGGGGCCGCGGGTCGGCCGGAGGAGGACAGGCTCCCGCTCGGGGCGGCGCTGGTGGAGGTCGCCGCACGGCTGCGCACCGGGATGGACCTGCCACGCGCATGGCGTGCCACCCTGGCCGGGCAGCCGGGAGCACCGGCGACCTTGGCGGAGCTGGCCGGCAGCCTGCGCGCCGGGCCGCGGGCGGACGCGGTCGCTGGTGCTCGCGCGGCGGTGGCCGTGGCTGAACGTCTCGGTGCCCCGGTGGCGGACGTGCTGGAGTGCTGCGCCCAGGGGCTGGCGGAGGCGGAGGAGGGGGCCGGGCAGCGGCGCACCGCGATGGCCGCACCGCGGGCTACCGCGCGGCTGCTCGCCTGGCTCCCGCTGGCCGGCCTCGGCCTGGGTGTGCTGCTCGGGGTGGACCCGGTGGCGGTGTTCGCCGATGGTGGTGCCGGCACCGCGAGCCTGCTGCTCGGGCTGGCCCTGGTGCTGGTCGGGCGGCGCTGGTCGGCGGTGCTGGTCCGCCGGGCGGAGCGGGCCGGGTCCTGATGTCCGTGCCGGCTGCGGTGGTCGTGCTGCTGCTCAGCGCCCTGGCACCGCTGCCGTGGGCGCTCGGCGGCCGCCCGCTGCGCACCTCCCGCCAGGGACGGCGACCCCGGTCGGAGGTGGACCGGCGGGTGGATGCGGCCGTGCTGCTGGACATCACCCGGTCGGCGATCGTCGCGGGTGCGAGCGTGCCCAGCGCTCTCGGTGCGCTCGCAGAGGCGCTCCCGGCCGAGCAGGGCCGCCCGCTGCACCGGGTGGTCATCGCCCTGCGGTTGGGGGCGTCCTGGGCGGAGGCCTGGCAGGGCGCACCGACCGAGCTGACCGAGCTGCAGCGGGCGCTGGAGCCCGCCTGGGTCGATGGCGTGTCCCCGGTGCCGCTGCTGGCGCAGGCCGCCGCGACGATCCGGGCCCGCCGCACCGCCCGCGCCCGGGAGGCCGCAGCCCGGCTGGGGGTGCGTCTGGTGCTGCCGCTCGGGCTGTGCCTGCTGCCGGCGTTCGTGCTGCTCGGCCTGGTGCCGGTGCTGCTGTCCACCGGTACCGAGCTGTTCGGTGGCTGAGGGGTGAGCTGCCTGGTTGTCCACAGCCCGGGGGTGGGTGGCCGGCAGCGGGTGGCCGAGGGCGCGCAGGCTCGTCTGACCGGGGCCATCAGGGGCTCCGAGGAGGAGAGGAGAGCCGATGAGAACCGATTGTGGACGTGCCGGGTGGCGGCGCCGGATGCGGGCGGCCGCCCAGCACCGGTGGGCGGCCGTGCGCCGCACCGCCGAGGCCGGGATGGCCACCGCCGAGTATGCGATCGCGACGTTGGCGGCGGTGGCGTTCGCCACCCTGCTGCTGACGATCCTGCGCAGTGACGAGGTCCGCAGCATGCTGCTGGACATCGTCCGCCAGGCGCTGTCGATCGGCGGCTGAGATGAGCCCCGTCCGCGCACCGCAGCCTTCACGGCACCGGCATCCCGCCGGGGCAGGCAGGGATCGCGGCTCGGTCACCGCCGAGCTCGCCGTGCTGCTGCCGGGGGTGGTGCTGGCGATCGTGGTCATCCTCGCGGTCACGTCCGCCGGGGTGATGCAGGTGCGGTGCGCGGACGCGGCTCGGGCCGGTGCCCGGGCTGCCGCGCTCGGGCAGGACGATGCCCAGGTCGCAGCGGTCACCCGCCAGCTGGCGGGTGAGGATGCCACGGTGACGGTCACCCGGTCCGAGGAGTGGGTGGACGTGCGGGTGTACGCCGAGGTGCCGCTCGGTCCGCTCAGCGGGGTGCTGCACACCGAGGTGGTCTTCTCCGCACTCCCCGAGCCCACCGGTGCGGCAGGACCGGGGGAGGGCACATGATCGGCCGGTGGCCGGCGGGCCGCCGCCCACGGTGCCCGGGCGGGCGTGGCGGCCGGATCCGAGGGCGCCGCGACGTCCGGCGGCACCGTGCTGCAGTGCGGCGGCAGGGGTGCGGTGGCGACCGGGGCTCGATGACGGTGGTCATGCTCGGTGTGATCGCCGGGGCGCTCGTGCTCGCCGTGCTCGTCGGTGGGCTGGTGCGCGGGGTCACCGCGCGCGGTCAGGCCCAGGCCGCCGCCGACCTCGCCGCGCTCGCGGCCGCTGAGGTGGCGGCCGTCGGTGGCACCGCGCCCTGCGAGACCGCCGACCGCGTCGCCGGGCGCAACCGTGCCGTGCTCGCCGGGTGCCAGGTGGGGGACGGCGGGATGGTCGACCTGGTCACCGAGGTCGCCGTGCAGCTGCTGCCGGGCTGGCAGCAGAGGGCCAGCGCCACAGCCCGCGCGGGCCCGGTGGGCCGGTCCTGATCGGTGCGTGGGCACGGCCGGACCGGCACCCGTGCATCGCCCGCCCGGCCGCCGCGCACGGCCGGACCGACACCTGTGCCCGCCCGGCAGCCGCGCACGGCCCGTTGACACCCCTGGCTGCGAGAATGCGGGTGTGGACGGCGGCACGAGCACCAGCGAGCGGGACACCCTCGCCACCCTGCTCACCGGCCGGCGCGCCCAGGACTGCCTGGTGCACACCCACCACATCGAGCCGCGGCCCGGCGAACAGGCGGACTGGCCGGACTGGGCTGACCCCGGCCTGGTGGCCGCCTACCGGGCGCGCGGCATCGTGCGGCCGTGGCGGCACCAGGTCACCGCCGCCGAGGCGAGCTGGGCCGGCCGGCACGTGGTGC
>CAZMDO010000141.1:0-6503 GCA_964564445.1 uncultured Ruaniaceae bacterium
AGCGGGCCAGCGGTAGCGCCACCACGGGCGGGGCCGCACGGGGCGCGAAGCAGCAGGGTGCGGGCCGGTCCCGCACGGCGACGACGTCCCGCCAGCCCGCTGCCGCGGGTCCCCGGCAGGCCGGTCGCCGCGGCGGCGCCTCCGCGAGCACCGGCAGGGCAGGGACCGCCAGGGGCGGTGGCCGGGGCGGGCCGGGCGGCGGCTCGCGTCGGACCCCGCCACCGCGCCGGGACGATCGTGCCGCCACGTTCCGCCGCCGGCGCGCCGTGGTCGGGCTGCTCGCGCTGATCCTGGTCGCCGGCCTGGCCTTCGGCGTGGTGCAAGGGGTTCCGCTGCTGCTGGAGCGGTTCGGTCCGTCCGGGCCGGAACCGACCGCGGGGCCGACCGAGGAGGCCACCGGTCCGGACGAGGAGGCGATGGCCAACCCGGTCGGCTGCCTGCCGGAGGCGGTCTCGCTCGAGCTGGGGCTGGCCGCGACCGAGGTGGACGCCGGTTCGCGGGTGGAGGTGCCCATCACCATCACCAACACCGGTCAGGTGCCGTGCCTGCTGGACGTGGGCAACGCGGCCCTGCAGCTGGAGGTCACCTCCGGCACGGACACCGTGTGGACCACGGCGCAGTGCCCCGCCGGCACGGCGGAACGGCCCATCCTGCTGCCGGCCGGTGGGGTGGAGGAGACCGCGATCACCTGGAGCGGGCACCGGAGCGCTGCGGACTGCCCCGGTGACACCGACGCCGCACGCGCGGGGACCTACCGGATCCAGGTAAGGATCGCCGTCGACGGCGGTGAGGTGACCGAGCGGCGCACGCTGACGCTGACCTGAGCCCGCGACCCGGGTGGGATGGGCCGCCGGCGCGTCAGGAGAAGCGTTCCAGCAGGGACGCCTCCGCCTGCCGGGAGAGCCCCTCCCGCACGGCGCGGGCGCGCTGGCTCCCGACGCCCTCGACCACCTCGAGGTCGTCGATGGTGGCGGCGAGCATCTTCTGCAGCGTGCCGAAGTGCTCGGTGAGGGCGTTCACCACCGACATCGGCAGCCGGGGGATACGGGTGAGCATCCGGATGCCGCGGGGGGCGATCGCCGAGTCCAGCGAGTCGCCCTGCCGGCCGCCGATGCCCAGGATGCGCGCGATCTGCGGCAGGTCGATGAGCTGGGCGGAGTCCAGGTGCGCCAGGGCGTCGAGCACCTCGTCCAGGGTGCGGTTGCCGCGGGCGTCCAGGTAGTCGCGCACCACCAGCTCCAGGCCGGGGCCGATGCCGCCGACGAGCTCGTCGAACTGCAGGGCGAGCAGCCGCCCGTTCGTCCCGAGCTCGACCACGTAGTCGGAGATCTCCGCCGATATGCGCCGCACCATCTCCAGCCGCTGCACCACCGAGGTGACGTCCCGGACGGTGACCAGGTCCTCGATCTCCAGGGCCGACAGCGTGCCGGAGACCTCGTCCAGCCGCGCCTTGTAGCGCTCCAGGGTGGCCAGCGCCTGGTTCGCCCGGGACAGGATCGCCTCGGAGTCCTCCAGCACGTACCGCTGCCCGCCCACGTACAGGGCGACGATGCGCATCGACTGGCTCACCGAGATCACCGGGAAGCCGGTCTGCTTGGCCGCACGCTCGGCGGTGCGGTGCCGGGTGCCGGACTCGGAGGTCTCGATGGTCGCGTCCGGGATCATCTGCACCGCGGCCCGCAGGATGCGCTTGGCGCCCTGGTCGACCACGATCGCGCCGTCCATCTTGGCCAGCTCCCGCAGCCGTGTGGAGGAGAACTGCACGTCCAGCTCGAACCCGCCGGAGCAGATCGAGGCGACGACGTCGTTGTAGCCCAGCACGATCAGTGCGCCGGTGCGGCCGCGCAGGATGCGTTCCAGCCCGTCCCGGAGCTCGGTGCCCGGTGCCACGGCGCGCAGCGTCTCGCGCAGCAAGGGGGCGAGGGTGGAGTCCGGCACCGGCGGGGTCCTTCCGGATGAGCTGGCGAGTCGGAGCACACTCTACGCGAGCCATCGCACCTCGGGTCGTCATGCCCAGCGTGCGCTCTGGCGCATGTGATGTCTCGATTGATGTGAGTCAAGTGTGTCTCGGTTGATGTGAGACAGGTCAGGCGGCTTTGAGTTTGCCTTGGTAGTACTTGCTGGTGTCGATGGTGAGGTGTCCGAGGGGGGCTGCCGTTGGTGTCGTAGACGGTGACGTGGTTGCCGTGGACGATGACGCTCAGGTGCTGGGCGATGTGTTTCTTGCTGATGTAGATGCCGTGTCGGCGTACTGCGATCTCGCCGTTGGCGCTGACTTTCGCGATGCGTACCTGGGCATCGGTTTGGACTGGCAGGGCGGTGGGGCTGCCGAGTTCGACGGCGGCGTCCCACTGGGCTTGTGGGGTGCGGCGCCAGACCGAGTGCCAGCGCTGGGTGTTGTACCAGTACCGGTACTGATCGCAGAGGCGTTGCAGGGCGGGCAGGTTCGTGGGCCGGGGCTGGGCACGCAGCCATTTCTTGAATGTCTGGTGGTGGCGCTCGACCTTCCCGCAGGTCTGGGGGTGGTAGGGGCTGGAGTGGATGATGCGGGTGCCGGCGTCCTTGACCAGGCGGGTGAATCCGGTCCCACCGCCGGTCGTGGCGAAGCGTTCGCTGAAGGCCAGCCCGTTGTCGGCCAGCAGGATCGCCGGCGCCCCGTAATCGGTGATGGCCTGGGTGAACGCCGCGCGGGCCAGTGGCCCGTTCTCGACCCTCCCGGCCCTGGATGCCACCAAGGTCCGGGAGTGATCATCGAGGATCTCGGTGATCACCGCGTCGAACCCGACGATCTCAGAGACGTCGGTGGCATCGATCTGGTAGCAGTCCCGCGGACGGGCATAGCAGAACCGCTGGTAGGAGCTCTTCGGACGCTTGCCCGGAGCCGGGGTCACCAGACCGGCCGCGGCGAGGATCTTGTGGATCGTCGAGCGCGCCGGGACCACCCAGCCCTTACCGGCCCAGTCCTCCTGCTCGGCCAAGAGCTCCAGGCGGGCCGCGATCACCTCGGCACCACTGTCACCACCAGCGATCGATTCCAGCTGGTGACGCTGGGCGATCACCTCCTCGCGCACCTCCTCCGGGGTAGCCCACGGGGAGGTCTTCGGACGCCGGGAATGCTCGATCCAGGCACCCTCGGCCCGGATCCGATCCAGATGCCGATACACCGTCGCCCGGCTGTACCCGTTGACCCGACACCAGGCACTGAGCCCCTCCGGCAACGACGCCGGACCCTCCCGTACATACACACACAACGTCGCATCCATCAGGTTCATCCGCGCACGTCCCATAGCCATGCCGACCGGACTACACCCACACCGACCTGTCTCACATGTCTCCGGACCCCACGTGTCTCACATGTCCACATACAGAACATGCGCTCTGGCGCACGCTGGGCATGACGACCCGGGTGGTCAGGCGCCCATCGTGCCGGTGGCCGGCTCGCCGGGGGCGCCCGGTCCGTAGCACAGCAGCAGGGTGCCGTGGTCGCCGGTGGTCGCCGGCTGCAGCAGCGTCAGGTTCGCCGGCCGCGTACCCTCGCCGAACACCCGCTTGCCGTGGCCCAGCACGATCGGGTACACCCACAGCCGCAGCTGGTCGAAGAGCCGCTCGGCGAGCAGGGTCTGCACCAGGTCGATGCTGCCGACCACGTGCACGTCCCGGTGGCGCTCGCGGATCGTGGCAGTCTCGGCCACGAGGTCGTCGCCCACGCGGGTGGAGCCCCGCCAGTCCAGCCGGAGGCCGGGATCGCGGGAGGCCACGTACTTGGGCACCTCGTCGAAGAGCCGGCCGATCTCGCCGCCGGGTCCGGTGGTGTGCTGCGGCCAGTAGGCGGCGAAGATGTCGTAGGTGCGCCGGCCGAGGAGCAGGGCGTCCAGGGTGGTCATCCCCTCCTGCACGCTCTGCCCCACGGCCTGGCTGGGTGTCCCGGCCTGCCAGCCGCCGAAGCGGAAGGCGCCGCTGGGGTCCTCCTCCGGCGCGCCGGGCGCCTGCGCGACGCCGTCGAGGGTGGTGAACATGTCGATCACGATCCGTCCGGTCATGGTGTTCTCCTGGGTGGGCTGGAGGGGATCGGTGCGATGTGGAAGGTGCGGGCGAAGCGGTCCAGCACCTGCTCCTGGCCGCGCACCACGGCCAGGAGGTCCTGCTCCAGGGCTTCGGCCGGGGTGACCTGCCCGCCGATCAGGCGCCGGATGCCCGGGCCGGCCACGACCACGGCCTCGGGCTCTCCGGCGGGGAGGCTGCCCCCGGCCGGTGGGGCGGGCGGCGCGAGCTGGGTGACCTGCAGCTCGCCGGCGTGCACCTGCACCCGCAGGGCGACGTCGCCGACGTGCAGCTCGACGTCCAGGTCGGCCGCCTGCTCGGGCTGGAAGGAGGTCCGCAGCGCCATGGTGAGCGAGTCGGGGGTGACCACGTCCTCGGCCTCCGGTTCGCCCATCGCCTGGAAGCCCCAGCGTCCGATCGCCAGCAGGATCGGCTCGAGCGCCCGGCCGTAGGGGGTGAGCTCGTAGACCAGGCCGCAGCTGGCCAACGGCACCCGCCGCACCACGCCGCCCTCCTGCAGCTCCTTGAGCCGGGCGGCCAGGATGTTCGTCGGGATGCGCGGCAGGCCCTGCTTGAGATCGGTGTACCGCCGCGGGCCGACGAGCAGGTCGCGGACGATGAGCAGTGCCCAGCGTTCGCCGACCAGCTCGATGGCCCGGGTGACGCCGCAGTACTGGCCGTAGCTGCGCGCGGCCACGTCAGGCGGTCGCCGGCGCGTTCCCCTGCTCGGCCAGGTACGCTTCCGGCCCCGCTGCGGCGGCCTCCTCGCTCATGTACAGGAACTCGAGGTTGTTGCCGTCCGGGTCCTCCAGGTCCCGGGAGTACATGAAGCCGTAGTCCTGGGCTTCCCGGGGCGTGCTGCCGCCGGCGGCGAGGCCCTTGGTGACGATGTCGTCGACGGCCTCCCGGGAGTCGCAGCTGAGGCCGACGAGGGTCTGGGCTGCCTCCTTCGGTTCCACGATGGTCTTGTCGGTGAAGGTCGCGAAGTACTCGCGGCGCAGCACCATGAAGTACACGTCCTCGCTCCAGACGATGCAGGCCGCGTTCTCGTCGGTGAACAGCGGGTTGAGCTCGCAACCGAGGGCGGTGTAGAAGGCCTTGCTGCGCTCCAGGTCGGACGTCGGCAGGTTGACGAAGATCTTGGTCACGATGACTCCTTTATCGATGTGAGAGCACCAAGACTTGCAAAGAGCAAGTGAACTTGTCAATAGCAAGTACGTGCGTGGACGTCGCCCTGTGGCGGCTGTTCGTCATCGGTGACCGCGCCGCTGAGCATGTCCCCGCCGTCGATGAGCCGGAGCATCTCCTGCGGTGTCGTCGCGGCGGCCAGCGCCTCGTCGAGCGCGGCCTGGGCCTCGGTGAGGGTGGGGGCTCCGGGCAGCTCCGGGGGTGGCGGGTAGGACGGCGTCACCTCGGAGACGAGGGCGTAGCACATCATCGCGTACGACGCCAGGCCCGGCCGGCCCTGGGTGGAGATGGCGTGCAGCACGGCGCGCAGGTGCTCCATGGCGGCGCTCTGCGGCGGGGTCGGAGTGTTCATCCCTGGATCGTCCTCGGCCACCTCACCTCCCCTCAACGTCCAGCGCGCACGCTGTGGATACCGTGGCATGCGCCCGGGCCGGTGTGGATACCGGCCGTGAACCCGGTGTGCGCAGGTGCGGGCGAGCCGGGGAACCGCGCGGAGGTCGCGGCGCCGCGTGGCTGGATGCGGTTCCGGGACACTGGGTCAGACCCGGTGCAGGGGCACCGGTGCGGCGCTGCGTCCCTTCGTCACCCGTTCGGCTGTGGCCACCGCCTCGTGCAGGTTCGCCACCCGCGTCACCTCCAGCCCCTCGGGCACCGCGCCCAGCTCCCCGGCCGCGGGCACCACCGCCTTGGTGAACCCCAGCCGGGCTGCCTCGGCCAGCCGCCGCGGCAGCCCGATCGCGGGGCGCACCTCCCCGGTCAGGCCCACCTCGCCGATCGCCACCAGCCCCTCGTGCATGGTCACCTCGCGGCGGGCACCCACCACCGCCAGCGCGATCGCCAGGTCGCAGGCGGGTTCGGTCACCCGGGCGCCACCGACCGTGGCCACGTACACGTCCCGGGCGGCGGTGTCCACGCCGAGGCGGCCGTGCAGCACGGCCAGGGTCATCGAGACCCGCGCCGAGTCCACCCCGGCAGTGGTCCGCCGCGGGTTCGGTGCCACCTGGTGGGTGGTCAGCGCCTGGATCTCCACCGGCATCGGCCGCCGGCCGTCCAGCGTGATCGTCACGCAGGTGCCCGGTACCGCCTCGCGCTGCCCGGACAGGAACAGCCCGCTCGGGTCGGCCAGGGAGACGATGCCGGACTCGGTCAGCGAGAAGCAGCCCACCTCGTCGGTGCTGCCGAACCGGTTCTTCACCGCCCGCACCATCCGCAGCTGGGAGTGCCGGTCGCCCTCGAACTGGCAGACCACGTCCACCAGGTGCTCCAGCACCCGC
>CAZMDO010000142.1:0-6501 GCA_964564445.1 uncultured Ruaniaceae bacterium
ACGATCAGGTCCAGCTGGTAGCGGCCGGGCATCTTGCAGAAGATGCGCGCCTGCTGCAGCGTCTTGCCGGTCAGGCCGGCGAGCACCGCGTTGATCTCACCGGCCTCCTCGGTCAGTGCCCGACCGCCGGGCGTGCGCCGGTAGACCGCGTTCAGCAGCCGTTCGGTCTCCGCCTTGCCCAGCACCCGGGCGCGGCCGGTCTCCAGGGCGAGCACGCAGACGCGTTCCAGGTCGGGGACCTGGTCGGTGGGCACCGTGCCGTCGGCGGCAGCGCGGCCGAGCTCGACGAACGGCGGGCGGCGCTCCTCGGGCAGCACGGCGGCGAAGGCCGCGGTGACCTCGGTGACGGCGACCGCCTCCGCCTCGGACAGCTCGATGTCGGTCCCGGCCATCAGTGGGTGGACCGGCGTTCCGCCTCGGCGAAGATCGCCTCGGCCTCGTGCTCGAAGCTGCCGGTCTCGATCGGGCAGTGGATGCCGCACTCCTTGGGGGCGTTGGTCTCCCACCACCAGCGTCCGGCGCGGTCGTTCTCCCCCGGCTGGATGGGCCGGGTGCAGGGGGCGCAGCCGAAGCTGGTGTAGCCCTTGCCGTAGAGCGGGTGCACCGGCACACCGTGGTCCTCGATGTAGGCCTTGACCTCGTCCCCCTCCCAGTCGGCGAGCGCGTTGATCTTCACGATGCCCTCGTGGTCGTGGTCCAGCTCGACCTTCTTGATCGCCGCACGCGAGGCCCACTGGTCCCGGCGCAGACCGGTGAACCAGGCGTCCAGCCCCTGCAGCGCCTTCACCAGCGGACGGACCTTGCGGATCTGGCAGCAGAGCATCCGCTCCTCCACCGAGTGGCGGAACAGGTTCGGGCCCCGGCGCTGCACCATCGCCTCGACCTCGGCCGCCTCCGGGAAGCGCACGTCCCACTGGGTCTGCGGGTACTTCTCGCGCACCTCGTCGATGAAGTCGTAGGTCTCCTGCGGCAGCCGGCCGGTGTCGACCGTGATCACCCGGACGTCGGGCTTGATCCGGGCGGCCATGTCCAGGATGGTCATCCCGTCCTCCTGGAGCGCGGTGACGATGGCGATGCGGTCCCCGAAGGTCTCCAGCGCCCACTCGATCACGTCCTCCGGGTCCTGGTCGTCCAGGTCGACGGCGATCTCGCCGATCTCCAGGTCGTCGAAGACGACCCGGTCCTGGGTGTCCGCCGGGTCCAGGTCCAACTGTGTCATCTCAGGTCCTCTCGTTCGTGGTGGTCCCGGCTGCGCTCTGGGCAACCTCTGCGTCGCCGGTGGTCACGGCCTGCTCGCGGTGATCACGACGCGTCCTGCGCGATCGCGACCAGGTCCTCGTCGGAGCGGTCGTTGCAGAAGTCGCCGATGGTGAAGCTCATGTCGTCCCGGCGGGTCCGCTCGGTCAGCCAGGCACCGACCAGACGGTCCAGCACCCCGTTGATGTCATGGGTGGGCACCCGGCGGAGCAGGCGCCGGCCGATCGCGCTGCGCGTGCCCAGACCGCCGCCGACGGTCAGGTCGTAGGCCTCGATCCGCTCGTCCGAGCCGTCCACGCGGGTGGTGGTGCCCTGCAGCCCGATCTCACCGACCCAGTGCTGGGCGCAGGCGTGCGGGCAGCCGTCCATGTGCACCGCGAGGTCACCGATGGTCTCGGCGCCGTAGTGCTCGGTGAGCTCGTCGAGGATCTCCTCGAGCTTGCCCTTGGTCTCGGCGACCGAGTAGTTGCAGAACTGGTGGCTGGTGCAGGCGATGGACCGGCCGAAGGCCCGCCCCCGGTCCAGGTCGAACCCGATCGCGCGCAGCGTCTGGGTCACCTCCGCCACCCGGTCGGTCGGCACGTTGCCGAGCAGGAAGTTCTGCTGCCGGGTGAACCGCACGTCGCCGCCGTAGCCCTCGACCAGGTCGGCGATGCGCTCGAGCTGCTCACCGGTGATGCGCCCGGAGGAGACCGGGACACCGATGTAGGACAGTCCCTCCTGGGCCTGCGGGTGCACGCCCAGGTGGTCGGCGTTGATGGTGGGTTCGGGTGCGGCACCGTCCTCCAGTGGCCGGCCGAGCGCCTCCTCGACCTTGGCCCGCATCCCTTCGGGCCCGTAGTCGTCCATCATGAACTTGATCCGAGCCTTGGCACGGGAGATGCGGTAGCGCAGGTCGCGCTGCCAGGCGTTGGTGACCGCCTCCAGCACCTCGATCGTCTCCTCCCGCGGCACGAACACGCCGAGGTCGCGGGAGATGCGTGGCGTGTTCGTCATCCCGCCACCGACCCGCAGCGCGAATCCCTCGCGGCCGTCCTTGCGCACCGCGACCAGGGCGACGTCGGAGATCTCGGGGGCGTTGCACTGGGCCGGGCAGGCGGAGATCGTGTACTTGTGCTTGCGGGGCAGGTTGGAGAACTCCGCGTTGCCGTAGAAGTGGTCGGCGACCTGGCGGATCACCGGTGTGACGTCGAACGCCTCGTGCTCGCTCAGACCGGTCACCGGGCAGCCGGTGATGTTCCGGACGGTGTCCCCCTCACCGCCGTTCGTGGTCAGGCCGGCGGCCTCGATGTCGGCCAGGACCGAGGGCAGCCGGTCCAGCGCGACCCAGTGCAGCTGGATGCCCTGGCGGGTGGTCAGCTCGGCCTGGTCGCGACCGTAGTCCTTGGCGATGTGCGCCAGCGCGCGCACCTGGGCGGGCGTCACCAGGCCCCCGGCCACCTTGATCCGCACCATGAACGTGCCGATCTTCGGCTTGTCGTGCGCGAGCGCCCACCAGTACAGGCGGACGATGTCTTCCTCGGGGATGTCCTCGTAGCCGCGCGCGATGAGCTCTGGCAGCTCCTCGCGCACGTTCATCGGCGGGCTGTCCCGCTTGAGCCGCTCGATGTAGTTGCGCTTGTAGACCGTCTCCCAGTCTGGTGGCGGCCGGTCCTTGCGGGAGGGGCGCGCGGGGCGTTCGGGTCGGGCGGTCACGGTGGTCATCAGGTCTCCGCGGGAGTGGATGGCTTCGGTGTTCGCGTCCGGAACATGACCGTGAACCTAACGAGACGTCGCGGTGTCGCGACAGGGTGGTCCGTGCCGTCTCACTCTGGGAGACGCCGCGGGCACAGAAACACCGCTGCGGGGGTGCCCGGGCGTGGTCGGTGCTCGGGCACCCCCGCAGCGGCGGGGCGGTGGGTGTTCTCAGCGGGTGGAGAAGGCGGCGTCGAAGGCGGCCTCGGAGGGCTTGTACCGGCTCAGTTCGCGGACGAACGCCAGCGCCTCGGGAGCGCCGACCAGGCGGTCCATGCCGGCGTCCTCCCACTCCACCGACAGCGGCCCGGTGTAGCCGATGTGGTTCAGCGCGCGGATCGCGTTCTCCCAGGGCACGTCGCCGTGGCCGGTGGTGATGAAGTCCCAGCCGCGGCGGGGGTCGGCCCAGGGCAGGTGGGAGGACAGCCGCCCGTTGCGGCCGTTGTTCATCCGCACCTTGGTGTCCTTGCAGTGCACGTGGAAGATCTTCTCCGGGAAGTCCAGCAGGAAGCTGATCGGGTCCAGCTGCTGCCAGACCATGTGGCTGGGGTCCCAGTTCAGCCCGAAGCACTCCCGGTGCCCGATCGCCTCGAGCGTGCGCACCGTGGTCCAGTAGTCGTAGGCGATCTCGCTCGGGTGCACCTCGAGGGCGAAGCGCACACCCTGCTCCTCGAACACGTCCAGGATCGGGTTCCACCGGTGGGCGAAGTCGGCATAGCCGGCCTCGATGATCTCCTCGCGCACCGGCGGGAACATCGCCACGTACTTCCAGATCGCCGACCCGGTGAACCCGGTGACCGTCCGCACCCCGAGCCGCTTGGCCGCCCGGGCGGTGTTCTTCATCTCCTCCGCGGCCCGCTGGCGCACGCCCTCGGGGTCGCCGTCGCCCCAGATGGCCTCCGGCAGGATCTCCTGGTGCCGGATGTCGATCGGGTCGTCGCACACCGCCTGCCCCTTGAGGTGGTTGGCGATGGTGAAGACCTTCAGGCCGTTCTTCTCCAGGGTGGCGAGCTTCTCGGCCACGTAGTCGTCGTCGGTGGCGGCCCGGTTCGGGTCCAGGTGGTCGCCCCAGCAGGCGATCTCCAGCCCGTCATACCCCCACTCGCCGGCCAGGCGACACACCTCCTCGAACGGCAGGTCGGCCCACTGACCGGTGAACAGGGTGATCGGTCGTGCCATCGGAATGCTCCTTACCTTCGTGACCTTCGCGGTCGTGACATCGTCGTGCTCAGTGGCCGCTGTGCGCTCAGCCGACCTCCACCCAGCTGCTGCCCGCGGCTGCGGAGGCCGCCACCGCCGCCAGCACCCGCTGCACGGCCAGCCCGTCGGCGAACGAGGGCTCGGGCTGCTCCCCGGCGGCCAGCGCACCCACCAGGTCCACCACCTGGTGGGTGAAGCCGTGCTCGTAGCCCAACCCGTGCCCCGGCGGCCACCAGGCTGCGATGTAGGGGTGGGTCGGCTCGGTGACCAGGATGCGCCGGAACCCGCCGGTGCGCGGATCCTCGGTGGCGTCGAAGTACTCCAGCTCGTTCAGCCGCTCCAGGTCGAAGCAGATCGCCCCCTCGGTGCCGGAGATCTCCACCCGCAGCGCGTTCTTGCGGCCCCAGGCGTACCGGGTGGCCTCGAACGTGCCCAGCGCCCCGCCGGAGAGCCGCGCCAGCCAGATCGCGGTGTCGTCCACGGTCACCGGACCCAGCTCGTCCCCACCCACGCCGGCGATGCCGACCCGTTCGGTCTCCACCGGCCGCTCGGTCACGAACGTCTCGGTCATCGCCGTCACGCCGGTGATCTGCTCGCCGGTGAGGAACTGCACCAGGTCGGCGATGTGCGCGCCGATGTCCCCCAGCGCCCCCGACCCGGCGGTGGCCTTGTCCAGCCGCCAGCTCAGCGGCGCGGCCGGGTCGGCGAGCCAGTCCTGCAGGTACTGGGCACGCACCTGACGCACCTGGCCGATCCTCCCCTCGGCGATCAGCGCCCGGGCGAGCTGCATCGCCGGCACCCGCCGGTAGGTGAACCCGACCATGGCCCGAACGCCGTGCTCGGCGGCGCGCTCGGCCGCGGCCGCCATCTGCTCGGCCTCGGCCACGGAGTTGGCCAGCGGCTTCTCGCACAGCACGTGCTTCCCGGCCTCCAGGGCACCGATGGCGATCTCGGCGTGGGTGTTCCCCGGGGTGCACACGTCCACCAGGTCCACGTCCTCCCGCTCGACGGCGGAGCGCCAGCTGGTCTCGGTGCTCGCCCAGCCGAGCCGGTCGGCCGCCGCAGCCACCTTGGCGCCGTCGCGCCCGCACAGCACCTGCTGCACCGGGGCCAGGGGCAGGTCGAAGAACCGGGGTGCGGTGCGCCAGGCGTGGGAGTGCGCGGCTCCCATGAACGCGTAGCCGATCATCGCCACACGCAACGGCGCAGCCTTCTCGGTAGTCATCGGGCGGGTCCTCCTCGTCTCAGGGTGGCACGGGGTGCTCAGGGTGGCACGGGGTGCTCAGGGTGGCATGGGGTGCGGGCGGGCCGCGCACGGCAGCTCAGCGGCCCGCCCGCTCACCTGAGGTCCACGCCGGGGCAGCGGACGACAGGTGGGTCTGGCTGGTTCGGCAGGTCAGGAGTCGAACGCGGTCGGCAGGTACTGGTCCACGTTGTCCGCGGTGACCACCGGGGCGTAGAGCTGCACCAGTCGGGGCACCTCCACCTCGACCAGGTCACCGAGCGCACGGCCCTGCACCAGCAGCCGCGCCAGGGCGATGCCGTCGGCGGCCTGGGTGGAGGGGTAGATCACCGTGGCCTCCACGACCGAGTCGCCGGAGGCGATCTCCTCCATCATGTTCCGCGACCCGGCGCCGCCGACCATGAAGAACTCATCCCGGCCGGCCTGCTCGATCGCGGCGAGCACGCCCACGCCCTGGTCGTCGTCGTGGTTCCAGATGGCGTCGATCTCCGGTGCCGCCTGGAGCAGGTTCGCGGCGGCTTCCTGGCCGCCCTGCACGGTGAAGTCGGCGGCGACCCGGTTGTCCACGTCCAGCCCGCACTCGGCGAGCGCGTCGGAGAAGCCGCGGCTGCGGTCCTGGGTCAGCGGCAGGGAGTCGATGCCGGCGATCTCGGCGACCACCGCGTCCTCCTGGCCGTCGAGCCGTTCGCAGATGTAGGCGCCAGCGGAGACGCCCATGCCGTAGTTGTCGCCGAGCACGGTCACGCGGGAGGCGTTCGGGTCGGAGAACTCCCGGTCCACGTTGACCACCGGGATGCCGGCCTGCATCGCCTGCAGGGCAACGTTCGTCAGCGCCGCACCGTCGAAGGGCAGCAGCACGATGGCGTCCACACCGTCGTTGATGAACGTCTCCACCTGGCTGATCTGGACGTTGACGTCGTTGGTGCCCTCGGCCACCCGCAGGTCCACGTCGGGGTGGTCGTCGGCGTAGGCCTGGGCGGCGGCGGTGATCGCACCCATCCAGCCGTGGTCAGCGGCGGGGGCGGAGAAGCCGATCACCACGGTCTCGCCGACCTCGTCGGAGGAGC
>CAZMDO010000143.1:0-6424 GCA_964564445.1 uncultured Ruaniaceae bacterium
TGGGACCGATCAGGCGGTGGCGTGCGCGCGCCGGTCGCGGGGGCAGTGGTGGGTGGTGTCCACCTCGACCCGGTCCAGCACCCCGCACACCTCGAGCACGAACAGGTCCCGCGGGCCGGCACCACGCAGCACGGGGTGACCGCCAAGACCCCGGTCTTGCTCCACCAGCGCGGTGAGCCAGGCAGCGCCGGTGGAGTCCATGAAGTCCATCCGGCACAGGTCCAGGGTGAGGTTGGGGCGTTCGCGCAACGCGATCCGGCGCAGCGCGGCCTCGGCCTCGTCGCGGCTGGCGAGGTCGAGATCACCGGTGATCGTCACGAGCAGGCCGCTCGTCGACGTCACGACATCGATCATCACGCGGACCTTCCATCGGTGCTCCCAGGAGGGTAGCCCCGGCAGGGACGCGTCGCACCTCGAGCACCACCCGGCCGGGCCCGCCAGCGCAGCCCCGCGACCGGATGAGAGGCTAGGGGCATGCCGCAGAACCTGCTCGGACCCGACCCGACCTACCTGCCCGCCGACCACCCGGACACGGCGGCCCGTGCCGCGCTGAGCGAGGGTGCGGAGCTGCCGGAGGTCGCCGCCCGGTTCCCCGCCTCGAGCTACGCCTGGGCGCTGCTCGCCCGCGCGAGCCTGGCCGCTGGCGACGCGGTGAGTGCGTACGCCTACGCCCGCACCGGCTACCACCGCGGCCTGGACGCGCTCCGCCGGGCCGGGTGGCGCGGCGCCGGGCCGATCCCCGCCGACCACGAGCCGAACCAGGGCTTCCTGATGGCCCTGCTCGCGCTCGCGGACGCCGCCGAGCAGATCGGCGAGGACGAGGAGGCCGAGCGCTGCCGCGGCTTCGCCGACGACGCGGACCCCGCCGCCCGCACCCTCTGACCCGCCGCCGCCCCCCACCCTCACCTGCTGAATCGATTCACTCGGCACTCGCTGCGGTGAGTAGGTACCCGGGAGCACGACTCAGCGGACTACCTGCCGAACCGGCCCAGCCGGCGCGCCGGCAGGCCGGTCCCACCGGCGCGCCGCCCAGATGGCGCTGCGGGCCTATCCACCTGTGTCACCATGACGCCATGAGGGCTTGGCGAGCGGCGGTGCTGGTGCTGCTCGTCGGAGTGCTGATCTCGGCGCAGTTCCTCCGCGCGGACAGCTGGTTCCCGCTGGGCAGCCTGGGCCAGTACGCCTACCCGCGGGACCCGAACGGCGACGTGATCAACACCTACATGATGGGCACCACCACCACGGGTGAGCACGTCCGGGTCGGACTGACCCCCGCCTCCGCAGGCATCTCCCGGGTGGAGTTCGAGGTGCAGCTCCCGGAGATCCAGGAGGACCCCGACCTGCTCGGGGACATCCTCGAGGTCTGGGAGGCCAACCACCCGCCGTACGAGCTGGTCTCGGTGACGGTGTACAAGAACCACTCGCCGATGTCCGGGGGCGCGCTGGCCGGCGAACCCTACGACGTGGCCGTCCTCACCTGGGCGACCGAGTGAGGCGGGTGGTCGCGGGCGCGCGGGCGGTGCTGTCCTGGCTGGTGCCGGAGCTGCCCCGGGCCCGGGTGGCGTGGGTGCGCTCGGCGCTGGCGATCATGGCCGTGCTCGACGTGCGGTTCTTCCTGAGCTCGACCGACGACCGCGCCGGTACTCCCGAGCTCTTCCAGCCGGTGGTCGTGGCGCAGTGGCTGCACCTGCCGCCGGTGACCGACACGGTGGCCCAGGTGCTGTTCCTCGGCGTGCACCTGGGCGCGCTCGCACTGCTCGTCGGCGGTTTCGCCCGCATCCCGGCGGCGGTGCAGCACCTGGGTGGCGCCGTGCTCGCGCTCACCTACGTGCTGTGGGTGCTGTGGGGGATGAGCTACGGGTACGTCTCGCACGACCATATGGCGATCACCATCGGCGTGCTGGTGCTGCTCACGGCGGGCACGTCCCGCTACGGCGGCGGGCGGGCGGCCGATGCCACGGCCGGGTGGCCGCTGCGGATGATCCAGGTGTCACCGTGCTCACCTACTTCGGCTCGGTGATCGCCAAGTACGTGTTCAGTGGAGGCTCGCTGCTGCGCTGGGTGTCGTCCGGCACCCTCGCCTGGGCGTTCATCCGGCGACCGAACGCGGTGAACACGCACTTCGTGACCCATGCGGTGCTGCTGCGCCTCCTGCAGTGGGGGGCGGTGCTGCTGGAGCTGTGCTCCCCGCTGGTGTTCGTGCTGCGCGGCCGCTGGCTGGCCCTGGCGATCGGCTCGTTCCTCGGCTTCCATCTGGCCACGTTCGCCCTGCTCGGCATCCACTTCCTGCCCACGGTGATCTGCTGGTCGGCGTTCGTGCCCTGGGAGCGGCTGCCCGGATGGTGGCGTGCGCGCGGGGCCCGGCGGGCCGAGCGCCGAGGTGCGGACGCGCCGCGACCGGCGGCCGTCGACCGGTAGGCTGCGAGGGGCCCCTCCCGCGGGCCAGAGACGACGGAAGGAACCTCGATGCCAGCGGTGGTGGTCCTCGGCGCCCAGTGGGGTGACGAAGGCAAGGGCAAGGCGACGGACCAGCTCGGGTCGCGCGTCGACTACGTGGTGAAGTTCAACGGCGGCAACAACGCCGGGCACACCGTGGTGGTCGGCGAGGAGAAGTACGCACTGCACCTGCTGCCCTCGGGCATCCTCTCCCCGGGCTGCACCCCGGTCATCGGCAACGGCGTGGTGGTCGACCTGGAGGTGCTGTTCGAGGAGCTGGATGCACTCACCGCCCGCGGCGTGGACGTCTCCCGGCTGCTGGTCTCCTCCAGCGCGCACGTGATCCCCAGCTACAACCGCACCCTGGACAAGGTGACCGAACGCTTCCTCGGCAAGCGGCAGATCGGCACCACCGGCCGCGGCATCGGCCCCACCTACGCGGACAAGATGAGCCGGGTGGGCATCCGGGTGGCGGACCTGTTCGACGAGGACATCCTGCGCGAGAAGGTCGAGGGCGCGCTGGAGCAGAAGAACCAGATCCTGGTGAAGATCTACAACCGGCGCGCGGCCGACATCGACGCCGTCACCGAGGAGCTGCTCTCCTACGCCGACCGGATCCGCCCGATGGTCGCGGACACCTCGCTGGTGCTCAACCAGGCCCTGGACGCCGGCAAGACCCTGGTGTTCGAGGCCGGCCAGGCCACCATGCTGGACGTGGACCACGGCACCTACCCGTTCGTCACCTCCTCCTCGGCAACCGCCGGCGGGGCGGCCACCGGGTCGGGTATCGGCCCCACCCGGCTGGACCGGGTCGTCGGGGTGATCAAGGCCTACACCACCCGCGTGGGCGAGGGGCCGTTCCCCACCGAGCTGTTCGACGACGACGGCGAGGCGCTGCGCAAGGCCGGTGGCGAGTTCGGCGTGACCACCGGCCGGCCGCGCCGCTGCGGCTGGTACGACGCGGTGATCGCCCGCTACGCCGGCCGGGTGAACGGCCTGACCGACCTGGTGCTGACCAAGCTGGACGTGCTCACCGGCTGGGAGAAGGTGCCGGTCTGCGTGGCCTACGACGTGGACGGGGTGCGGCACGAGGAGATGCCGGTGGACCAGACCGCCTTCCACCACGCCACCCCGGTGTATGAGTACCTGGACGGCTGGTGGGAGGACATCTCCGGCGCCCGCACGTTCGAGGAGCTGCCGGTCAACGCCCAGCGTTACGTGCTCGCCCTGGAGGAGATGTCCGGCACCCGGATCTCCTCGATCGGCGTGGGCCCGGACCGTGCGGCCACCATCGTGCGGCACGACCTGCTCGACTGACGCCCACCCACCCGCGCACCCGCCGGTTGGAACACCTGTGGCGCGTTGGAACACCGTTCCACCGTGGTTCGAATGCGCTGAGGGTGTTCCAGTGCGCACGTCTCAGCGGTCGACGGCGGAGCTCACCAGGTCTTCCGGCTCACCTTCGCGGTGGGTCCGCAGGGCGCTGACCGCCAGCAGCGCGGCCGGTACCAGCAGGGCGGCGGCGGCCAGGTTGACGGCGCGGAACCCGCCGGCGGCCAGGATCGGCCCGGCGAGCGCGGCCACGGCCGCCCCGGCGTAGTTCATCCCGGCGTCGGTGGCGCCCTGCAGCGGCACCCGCACCTCGTCCGAGCTGACCCCGGCGAGCAGCGCGGAGGCGGCGATCAGCGACGCGGACCAGCCCAGGCCGAGCACCACCAGCGCCACGGCGGTCAGCCGGGAGTCCCCGCCGGTGCTGGCGGCGAGCACGCCGAGCACGACGGCCGCGGCGAGGATGCCGATCCCGCCGATCGCCACCGGCACACCGCCGAGCCGGTCCGCCAGCCAGCCGAACACCGGGCTGAAGGCGTACATGCCGAGCACGTGCAGGCTGATCACGATCCCGACCAGCTCCAGGCCCATGCCGTGGTGCTGCATGTGCAGCGGGGTCATCACCATGACCATCACCATCGTGGCGTGCGCCACGGCGATCAGCACCACCGCGAACCGGGCGACCGGGTGGTGGGCGGCCCAGCGCAGCGCCGCCAGCGCCCCGACCGCGCGGCGGCTGACGGCCGGGTCCACGCCGCGCGCCGGCTCGGCCCCGGTCCCCGCCTCGGCGGCGCTGGCGAGGTCAGCAGCGGAACCGACCGTGGCCGGGTCATCGAGCGGTACCGCGTCGGCGGTGGGTCGGGCGACCGGGCGGAACAGCACACCCAGCAGCGTGGTGGCCAGGGCGAACGCCACCACGGAGAACAGGTACGGCCCGGCGAGCCCGGGAACCCCGAAGCCCGGCCCCAGGTCCTCCCCGAGGGCGCTGAGGTTCGGCCCGGCCACCGAGCCGATGGTGGTCGCCCACATCACCACCGACATCGACCGGGCCCGGTTGGTCAGCGTGGCACCGTCGGCCGCGGCGTACCGGGACTGCAGGTTCGTGGCCTGCGCCACCCCGAAGGTGCCCAGGCCGAGCAGCAGCACCAGCAGCGAGTCGGCCACCGCTGCGGCGAGGATGCCCGCCGCGCCCAGGGTGGCGATCAGGTAGCCGAGGGTCAGTGACCAGCGCCGCCCCCACCGGGTGGCCATCGCCGCCAGCGGGATCGCCGCCACCGCGGCGCCGAGCACGCTGGCCGCCTGCGCCAGACCGGCCACCGCGGTGCTGCCCACCTGCTCGGCCAGCAGTGCCCCCACGGCCACCCCGGAGGCCACCCCGACACCGCCGAGCACGTTGCTGACGGCAAGCAGCACGAGGGCGCGGGTGTGCGATCCGGTGCGGGTCATCGTTCCTCCCAGCCAGTCACGCCTGCGAGCGGACGAGCCAGTAGGAGAGTCTAGGCAGCCGGGAGCGGCGTGGCGATCCTCGGGACGGTCCCGGGGGGAGTCGCCCCTCGCGACGGTCCGGGGGAGTCACCGCCGTCGTCCACACTCCCGAGCCGCCCGCACGGCGCCGTACCATCGGGGCATGTGGCTGCCGGAGGTGCCGGTGGGCACCGGCAGCTGGCGGAAGACGAGGACTGGGATGACGCACGCGACCGACTTCGACGCGATCACCATCGAGCACCTGCGCCAGATCGGCAGCGTGAAGTGGACCACCTACTCAGACGCGCTCGGCGCATTCGTCGCCGAGATGGACTTCGGTACCGCGCCGGCCGTCACCCAGGCGCTGCACGATGCCGTGGACACCGGCCTGTTCGGCTACCTGCCGGCCGCCCTGGAGCAGCAGCTCGCCGCGGCCTGGACCGACTGGGCGCGCACCGCCTACCGCTGGGACGTCCCGGCCGAGCGGGTGCGCCCGATGCCGGACGTGATCGCCGCGCTGCAGGCCACGATCGAGCACTTCTCCGCTCCCGGCACACCGGTGATCCTGCCCACCCCGGCGTACATGCCGTTCCTCACCGTGCCGCCGGCGCTGGGTCGGGAGGTGATCCAGGTGCCGATGGCCCGCGACGGCGACCGGTACGTCTACGACCTGGACGCCCTGGACGCGGCGTTCGCCGCCGGCGGCAGCCTGCTCATCCTGTGCAACCCGCACAACCCGATCGGCCGGGTGCTGCACCGGGAGGAGATGGAGCAGGTCGCCGCGGTGGTCGACCGGCACGGCGGGCGGGTGTTCTCCGACGAGATCCATGCCCCGCTGGTGCTCGGGGAGAACGTGCACCTGCCGTACGCGTCCACCAGCGAGGTGGCCGCCGGGCACACGGTGACCGCCACCTCGGCGTCGAAGGCCTGGAACCTGCCGGGGATGAAGTGCGCGCAGCTGGTGCTCTCCAACGAGGCCGATGCGGCGACCTGGGCCCGGGTGGGCACCTCCTACGAGCACGGCGCCGCCAACCTGGGCGTGGTCGCGAACATCGCGGCCTACACCGCCGGGCGGGACTGGCTGCGCCACGTGCTCGACTACCTCGAGGGCAACAGCCTGCTGCTGGCCGAGCTGCTCGCCGAGCACCTGCCCGAGGTCGGTTACACCCCGCCGGAAGGCACCTACCTGGCCTGG
>CAZMDO010000144.1:0-6410 GCA_964564445.1 uncultured Ruaniaceae bacterium
CCGGCTCCACCGCCGTGGTGGTGGCCCGGTTCCTCGCCCTGCTGGAGCTGTTCCGGCAGGGTGTGGTCGGGTTCGACCAGGCTGGCCCGCTCGGCGACCTGAGCGTGCACTGGACCGGTGGCGAGGACGAGGAGGTCGACGTGGGCGAGGAGTACGACGACGTGACGACAGGGGAGGACCCGTGAGCGAGCTCGGCTCTGAGACGACCAGCCAGGCGAGCGAGGAGGTGGCGCCGGAGTGGTCCGGCGACCGGCTGCTCGGTGCCGTGGAGGCGATCCTGATGGTCGCCGAGACGCCGCTGGCCACCGACCAGCTCGCCACCGTGCTCGGCGTGCCGGTCCCGGCCGTGGCCGACGCCCTCGCCGACCTGGCCGCCGAGCTGGAGGACTCGCCGCGGCCCCGTGGAGTGGAGCTGCGGGAGGCCGGGGGAGGGTGGCGGTTCTACTCCGCCCCCGCCTTCGCCCCGGCGGTGGAGAAGTTCGTGCTGGACGGGCAGACCGCCCGGCTCACCCAGGCGGCGCTGGAGACGCTGGCGGTGATCGCCTACCGGCAGCCGGCCTCCCGTGGCCGCATCTCCGCGATCCGCGGGGTGAACGTGGACTCGGTGGTGCGGACCCTGCTCACCCGGGGGCTGATCGAGGAGGCCGGCCAGGACACCGAGGGTGGGGCCACGCTGTACCGCACCACCAGCTACTTCCTGGAGCGCCTGGGTCTGCGTGACCTGGACGACCTGCCGCCGCTGGCCCCCTACCTGCCGGACATGGACACCCTCGAGGACATCGACGCACCCGAGATCCAGGGAGAATGAGGACGTGGACACCACACGTGACGTGCACGACCCGGACGGCATACGGCTGCAGAAGGTCCTCGCCGGCGCCGGGCTCGGCTCCCGGCGGGCCTGCGAGGAGCTGATCACCGCCGGCAAGGTGACCGTGGACGGGGTGCGGGTGCGGGAGCTGGGCGTGCGGGTGGACCCGCGCACGGCCGTCATCCACGTGGACGGGCTGCGGCTGCAGCTGGACGAGAGCGTGGTCACCCTCGCCCTGCACAAGCCCGCCGGGGTGTACTCCACGATGGCCGACGAGCAGGGTCGCCCGGACCTGTCCGGCTACGTGGCCGACCGCACCGAGCGGCTGTTCCACGTGGGCCGGCTGGACGCCGAGACCACCGGGCTGATCCTGCTCACGAACGACGGCGAGCTCGCGCACCGGCTCACCCACCCCTCCTACGAGATCGCCAAGACCTACGTGGCCCAGGTCAGCGGCCGGGTGCCGCGCGGGCTGCGCCGCACGCTGCTGGACGGGGTCGAGCTGGACGACGGCCCGGTGGCCGCCGATGCGGTGACCATCCTGGAGACCAGCGAGCAGGCCTCCATCCTGGAGCTGGTGCTGCACGAGGGCCGCAACCGGATCGTGCGCCGGCTGCTGGAGCAGGTCGGCCACCCGGTCACGCGCCTGACCCGCACCCAGATCGGGCCGGTGCGGCTGGGCACGCTCCGACCGGGCCGCACCCGGGTGGTCGGAGGCCAGGAGCTCGGTGCGCTGATGAGTGCCGTCGGGCTGTAGATGGAGACCCAGGCGACCGACACCGCGGCGTTCTATCGCCGCTGGGCCCAGCTGGAGGCCCACGCCAGCTCGCCGGTCTACGAACGGCTCGCCCACGCCGTCGCCGACGACCCGGCGGCCCTGGCCTTCCTGGACGCCCTGCCCCGGCAGAAGCGGCAACCGAACCTGCTCTTCGCCGCCCTGCGCTGGCTCGAGGCTCCGGTGGCGGACCCGGCCGCCGCCCTGGCGTTACTCGGCGAGCAGCCCGAGGCGCTGCGGGAGCTGATGCTCACCCGCGCCACCCAGACCAACGAGGCCACCCGGTGCGCCGTGCTGCTCCCGGCCCTGGCGCTGCTGCCCGGGCCGCTGGCCGTGCTCGAGCTCGGCGCCAGCGCCGGGCTGTGCCTGCTGCTGGACGCCTGGGCGTACGAGTGGACCGACGAGGCCGGCGCCGTCACCCGCCTGGGCGGCGGGGGAGTGCGGTTGCGCACCCAGGTGAGCGGCCCGGTGCCGCTGCCGACCGAGCTGCCGCCGATCGTCGCCCGGCTCGGCCTGGACGCCCATCCGGTGGACGTCACGGACCCCGACCAGCGGCGCTGGCTGGAGTGCCTGGTCTGGCCCGAGCACACCGACCGCGCCGCCCTGCTGCGCGCCGCCCTGGACCGCGCCGCCGCCACCCCGCCCCCGGTGCGGCACGGACTGTTCCCGCAGGACGTCCCGGCCGCGGTGGCGACGCTGCGCCGGTTCGAACCCGGGGCGACGGTCGTGGTGATGCACAGTGCGGCCGCCGCGTATCTGGATCCGGCCGGGCGGCGCGACCTCGCCACGGTGCTGGGCGATCTGGGCACCCACCGGATCGGTCTGGAGGGGGTGCAGGTCAGCGCCGAGCTCGGCGTGCACGACCTGCCCGCGGAGGCCCCCGGACGGTTCGTGCTCAGCCTGGACGGACGCGCCCTGGCCACTGCGCACCCGCACGGGCGGGACCTGCACTGGCTGGCCGCGCCGGTACAGTAGGCGCTCGTGACCAGGCAGGAGCAGCAGTGACCGGCGAGGTGAGCGACCCCACCGCGACCACCGGCCCGGTGCACATCGTCGGCACCGGTCTGCTCGGCACCTCGATCGCGCTGGCGCTGACCGCCCGCGGTGTGCCGGTCACCCTCACCGACACCTCACCCTCGGCGCTGGCCCTCTCCCGCGACCTCGGCGGCGGCAGCATCGCCGGCCCCGGGGACCCGGAGCCGGCGCTGGTGGTGGTGGCGGTGCCCCCGGACGTGACCGCCGACCTGGTCGCCGCGCAGCTGCACGCCCACCCTGACGCCGTGGTCACCGACGTGGCCAGCGTGAAGGGCATCGTGCTCGCCGAGCTGACCGCGATGGCCGCCGCCGACCCCGCGCTGGACCTGGGCCGGTACGTCGGCTCGCACCCGATGGCCGGCCGGGAACGCTCCGGGGCCGCGGCCGCCTCGGCCGACCTGTTCCTCGGCCGCCCCTGGGTGGTGGCCGCCCACGACGGGTCGGCCACCGCAGCGGTGCTGGCCGTACGCACCCTCGCCGTGGACCTCGGTGCCGCCGTGGTCGCGATGGACCCGGCCGAGCACGACGAGGCGGTCGCCGCCGTCTCCCACCTGCCGCAGCTGATGTCCTCCCTCACCGCGGCACAGCTCGTGGCAGCCCCCGAGGGCGCGCTCACCCTCGCCGGCCAGGGCCTGCGGGACGTCACCCGGATCGCCGCCTCCGACCCGCGGCTGTGGGCGGCGATCCTCACCGGGAACGCCGCCGCCGTGCTCGACCTGCTTCGCGGGGTGCGCACCGGGTTGGACGAGCTGATCGCGGCGCTGACCGCCGCGGCCGAGCACGGGCCGCTCGCCCCCGGTGCGGTGGCCGGTCTGTCCGCGGTGATCGGCGCAGGGAACGACGGGGTGGCCAAGGTGCCGGGCAAGCACGGCGGCAGCCGCAAGCGCTACGCCGAGGTGAGCGTACTGGTCCCGGACGAGCCCGGCGAGCTCGGCCGGCTGTTCTCCGAGGTGGGGGAGATCGGGGTGAACATCGAGGACTTCCAGATGGAGCACTCTCCGAAGCAGAAGGTAGGGATGGCGATCGTGTCGGTGATGCCCGCAGCGGCGACGAGGCTCGAGGACGCGCTGGAGGAGCGCGGCTGGCGGGTGGTGGCGCAGTGACCGGGCTGGTGGTGGCCATCGACGGCCCCAGCGGCACCGGCAAGTCCACGATCAGCCGGCGGCTGGCCGGTGAGCTCGGCCTGGCCTACCTGGACACCGGTGCCATGTACCGGGTGGCCACCTGGTGGTGCCTGCACCTCGGGCTGGACCTGGCCGACCACGAGGCGGTCGCGCAGGCGGTGCGGACCATCCCGATGGAGATCGGGACCGACCCTGCCCAGCCGAGCTTCGTCGTCGACGGCCACGACGTGGCCAGCGACATCCGTAGCACCCGCATCTCCACTGCGGTCTCCGCGGTGGCCACGAACCTGGGCGTGCGGCCGGAGCTGCAACGGCGCCAGCGCGAGGCGATCGCCGCCGAGCTGCGCCCCGGCTCGTTCAGCCAGGGCAGGGGGGTGATCGCCGAGGGCCGGGACATCACCACCGTGGTGGCCCCGGACGCACCGGTGCGGATCCTGCTGCTCGCCGACGCCCAGGCCCGGCTGGAACGGCGCGCCCGCGAGCTGCACGGCACAGTGGACGCCGGCGCCATCGCCGCCACCCACGACCAGGTGGTACGCCGGGACGCCGACGACTCCACCGTCTCCAACTTCACCACCGCGGCCGACGGCGTGGTCACGGTGGACACCTCGACCCTCACCCTGGACGAGGCGGTGGACACGGTGCGGGCCGTGATCACCGCGGCCGAGACGAGCCCCCGTACGCAGGAGCAGCAGTGAGCGCACCCGAGCAGAAGGCCTCCCCGGGCCAGTCGATCACCCCGGAGGCGATCAAGCGGTGGGGGCCGACGTGGTCGCGCCGGGTGGGCTGGTTGCTCGCCCACGGGCTGTGGAACACCCGGGTGGTCGGGGCCGAGGCCATCCCACGCACCGGCCGGCTGCTGGTGGCCGCGAACCACACCGGGATCATCGACGGCCCGCTGCTGCACGGGGTGATCCCGCGGGAGTCGCACATGATCATCAAGGAGGAGATGTTCTCCGGGTTCATCGGCTTCCTCATGCGCAGTGCCGGGCAGATCCCGGTGGACCGGCGCAACGGGCGGGCAGCACTGCAGACCGCGCTCGCCCTGCTGAACGAGGACCGCCTGGTGGGGGTGTTCCCGGAGGGTTCCCGCGGCCGCGGGGACGTGAAGGAGACCAAGGCCGGGATCGCCTGGCTGGCCGTGCGCTCCGGCGCCCCGGTGGTGCCGGCCGCGATCCTGGGTACCCGGCCGACCGGGAAGAAGCCCGGGCACGTGCCCGGCCCACGGGCACGGCTGACCGTGGTGTTCGGCCAGCCGTTCGCCGCGGTGGACCCTGGCGCCGGGATCGGCCGGGCTGCGGTGTCGGCCGCGATGGGCCGCATCCAGGCCCGGCTGAGCGAGCACGTGACCGGTGCCGCCGCCGAGTACGGGGTGCCGCTGCCGGAGGACACCGAGATCTGAGCCGCTGTTGGCTTCGGCACAGCAGCGCTCCGCCGTTCGACAGCCGCAGGTCCTGACGTGGACAATGGCGGGTGTGACTGACGACTCTGCGGGCGCCGCGCCCGACCGCGACCCGGAGACCCTCGAGGAGGCCCAGCGGGCCGAGTCGCTGCGTGCCGGGCTCGCCGACTACGCGCTCGACGAGGAGGACCTCGCCCTGCTCGAGGGCGGCGAGGCGGATGGTGCCGACGTCGAGGCGGCCGGGCCGCCCCCGGTGCTGGCGGTGATCGGCCGGCCGAACGTGGGCAAGTCCACCCTGGTGAACAGGTTCCTCGGGCGCCGGGTGGCGGTGGTGCAGGACACCCCCGGCGTCACCCGGGACCGGGTCAGCTACCCGGCGGAGTGGGCCGGCCGGGAGTTCACCGTGGTGGACACCGGCGGCTGGGAGCGCAGCGCCAAGGGGCTGGGCGGCCGGGTGGCCGACCAGGCGGAGATCGCCATCGACCTGGCCGATGCCGTGCTGTTCGTGGTGGACGCCACCGTGGGTCCCACCGACGAGGACGAGCGGGTGGTGCGGATGCTCCGCCGCGCAGGCAAGCCCACCCTGCTGGTCGCGAACAAGGTGGACGACCACCGCGGCGAGGCGGACGCGGCGATGCTCTGGTCCCTCGGACTGGGCGAGCCGTTCCCCGTCTCCGCGCTGCACGGGCGCGGTTCGGGTGACCTGCTGGACGCCGTGCTGGCGATGCTCCCGGAGGTGTCCGGGGTGGTCGGCGAGATCCCGGAGGGCGGACCGCGGCGGGTGGCGCTGGTCGGCCGGCCGAACGTGGGCAAGTCCTCGCTGCTGAACAGCCTGACCCGCAGCGACCGGGTGGTGGTCGACGACGTCGCCGGCACCACCCGGGACCCGGTGGACGAGCTGGTCGTGCTGGACGGGCGACCGTGGTGGTTCGTGGACACCGCCGGCATCCGGCGCCGGGTGCACCAGACCTCCGGTGCGGACTTCTACGCCTCGCTGCGCACCCAGAGCGCCCTGGAGAAGGCGGAGGTCGGGGTGGTGCTGATCGATGCCGGCACCCCGATGACCGAGCAGGACGTGCGGGTGGTGCAGCAGGTGATCGATGCCGGCCGTGCCCTGGTGATCGCCTACAACAAGTGGGACCTGGTGGACGAGGACCGGCGGCGGTTCCTGGAGCGGGAGATCGAGCAGCAGCTGGTGCAGGTCACCTGGGCGCCCCGGGTGAACCTCTCCGCGGCCACCGGGTGGCACACCAACCGGCTGGTGCG
>CAZMDO010000145.1:0-6395 GCA_964564445.1 uncultured Ruaniaceae bacterium
GTGGGAGGCGGCGGCGCGGGAGCGGCAGAGGCCGCCGCACCCTCCCCCGCTCAGGCGGTGCCGCCCTCGACCAGCTCGGGGGCGAGCACGAGCGGCCCAGCAGGGGCCGGTTCACCGGCCAGCATCGCCAGCAGGGTCTGCGTGGCCGCCGCCACCATCTCCACCAGCGGGTTGCGCACGGTGGTCAACCGGGGGGAGGTCCCCTCGGCGCCGAGCGCGTCATAGCCGACCACGGCGACGTCCTCGGGGACCCGGCGGCCGCGGGCGGCGAGCACCTGCAGCGCCCCGATGGCCATCATGTCCGAGGCCACGAACAGCCCGTCGGTGTCCGGGTCGTGGTCCAACAGCTCGGCGGCCGCACGCGCCCCGCCCTGCACGGTGAAGTCACCGTGGCTGACCCGGTCGGTCGACAGCCCGGCTGCCGCCACCGCGGCGGACCACCCGTCCAGCCGGTCGACCGCGGCAGGCATGTCCATCGGACCGGTGATCGTGCCGATCCGGCGCCGGCCACGCTCGAGGAGCCGCCGGGCCGCCAGCGCACCGCCGGCCTCGTTGTCGGTGTCCACGAAGTGCAACCCGCTGGCGATGAACGGCCGGCCCACGAACACCGCCGGCATCCCGCTGTCGGCGAGCTGTTCGTCGAGCTGGTCGTCGGCGTGGTGGGAGGCCACGATCGCACCGTCCACGTGGCCGCTGCGCAGGTAGCGGGCGATGCGGCCGGGAGGTTCGCCGTTCCGGGCGAGCAGCAGCACGAGCTGCAGGTCGGTGCCGAACAGCCCGTCGCTGACCCCGCGCAGCAGCCCGGCGAGGAACGGGTCGGACAGGATCCGCGCATCCGGTTCGGGCAGCACCAGCGCGATCGACCCGGTCCGGCGGGTGACCAGCGTGCGGGCGGCCAGGTTCGGCGAGTAGCCCAGCCGCGCCACGGCGTCGTCGACGGCCGCCTGCGCCCGCGGCGAGACCTTCTTGCCGCCGTTGATCGCCCGCGACGCGGTCGAACGGGACACACCTGCCGCTGCAGCGACGTCGTCGAGGGTGACCGGGGCCATGGTCCCTGACTGTAGCGGCGCCCGGGTCGTCACTCGTCGGGCTCACGTGCCGGGAGGCCGTTGTCGGCGACCACCCGGGCATACCACCGGCCGGAGTCCTTCACCGTGCGCTGCTGGGTGTCGTAGTCGACCCGGACGATGCCGAACCGCCGGCTGTAGCCCAGCGCCCACTCGAAGTTGTCCAGCAGCGACCAGAGCAGGTAGCCGCGCACGTCCGCCCCGGCAGCGATCGCGTCGGCCACCGCACGCAGGTGCCCGTCCAGGTAGGCGATCCGTTCCGGGTCGTGCACGCTGCCGTCCGGGCCGGGCTCGTCGGCGTAGGCGGCCCCGTTCTCGGTGACGAACAGCGCTGTGCCGCGCGGGCCGGTGTAGTCCCGGTGCAGCCGGGTGAGCAACCGGGTCAGCGCCTCCGGGTGCACCTCCCACCCCATCGCGGTGGTGGGCAGCCCGCGCGAGTGGTGGTGCACGCCACCCACCGGGTTGGGTGAGCCCACCGCCCGGTGACGGTCCTGATCATCCTGACGGACGCCGTCGGGCCGGTTCTGCCCTTCCAGGGACGCCGGCTGCGGACGGGCGGAGACCGCCGAGCCGTTGTAGTAGTTGACCCCGAGCAGGTCGATCGGGGCGGAGATCAGGTCCAGGTCGCCGGCGTGCACGTGCTCGGCCAGCCCCAGGTGCGCGACGTCCTCGAGCACGTCCGGCGGGTAGACGCCGGCGAAGATCGGGTCGAGGAAGATCCGGTTGAACAGGCCGTCCTCGATCCGGGCCGCGTCCACGTCGGCCGGGTCGGTCGGGTCGACCGGGTCGGCCACGGTGAAGTTCAGGGTGATGCCGAGCTGGGCGTCGGAGTCCCGGCGGCGCAGCTCGTCCAGGGCCAGACCGTGGCCGAGGAGCAGATGGTGCGCGGCGGCGAGGCCGTCCGCGCCGGACCGGCGGCCCGGGGCGTGGATACCGGCGGTGTAGCCGAGGAAGGCCGAGCACCAGGGCTCGTTCAGCGTGGTCCAGGTGTGCACCCGGTCGCCGAGGGCCTCGTGCATCGCCACGGCGTACTCGGCGAACCGGTAGGCGGTCTCGCGCACCGGCCAGCCGCCGAGGTCCTCCAGCGCCTGCGGCAGGTCCCAGTGGTACAGGGTGAGCCAGGGGCTGATGCCCGCCGCGAGCAGCTCGTCCACCAGCCGGGAGTAGTGGTCCAGCCCGGCCTGGTTCACCGTGCGACCGTCCGGGACCACCCGGGCCCAGGAGGTGGAGAACCGGTAGGTGTCCAGACCCAGCTCGCGGATCAGCGCAACGTCCTCGGGGTAGCGGTGGTACTGGTCGCAGGCCACCTGGCCGTCGTCGCCGCCGTGCACCGCACCGGGGACACGGCAGAAGGTGTCCCAGATGGAGTCCGCGCGCCCGTCCTCGGCGGCGGCCCCCTCCACCTGGTAGGCGGCGGTGGCCGCACCCCACCGGAAGGAGGCGGGGAATCGGACCGCGCCGCGGGTGGGCTCCGGCAGCGGGCTGGAGGGCGTGAACGGCACGGGGACGCGGCTCGGGGTCGTCAGGGACATCGGGGGGAACCTCCTGGGGTCAGCCTTTGACGGCACCGGTCATGATCCCGGCGACCAGCTGCTTGCCGACGATCGCGAAGATCACCAGCAGGGGCGCGGTGATCAGGAAGACACCGGCCATCACCAGGGAGTGGTCGGTGAAGTAGTGGCCCTGCAGGGACTGCACCACCAGCGGGAGGGTGGGGTTCTGCGAGCTGAGCACGATCGAGGGCCAGAAGAACATCGTCCACTGCATCACGAACCAGAACAGGAACAGCATCGCGGCCGCGGGCGCCGCCGCGGGCAGGGCCACGGACCGGAACGTGCGGAACATCGAGGCGCCGTCCACCCGGGCGGCCTCGATCAGCTCGAACGGCAGCGCCGAGGACAGGTACTGGGTCATCCAGAACACCCCGAACGGGCAGAGCATCGCCGGCACGATCACCGCCTGCAGCTTGCCCACCCAGCCCAGGTCGGTCATCAGGATGTACAGCGGGATCACGCCGAGCTGGGTGGGCACCGCCATCGTGGCGATCACGAACACCAGCAGGCCCCGCCGCCACGCGAACCGCAGCTTGGCGAAGGCGAAACCCGCCAGCGTGGAGAAGAACACCACCGCCAGGGAGGCGGTCACCGAGATGATCACCGAGTTGACCAGCGCCTTGGTGAAGTTGATCTGGCTGGAGGCGACGATCTGGGCGAACCGGTCCAGCAGGCTCAGGTCCGGCAGCCACTGCGGCACCGGCTGCTGGGAGATCTCCTCCTGGGTGGAGGAGCCCAGCAGCAGGGTGTAGTACAGCGGGAACGCGGAGATCACCAGCGCCACGCCGAGGAGCGCATAGGTGACCCAGCCGGGCCGGCGGGTGGCGGAGCGGGACGCTCGCGAGCCGCGGCGCCGGGCCGCCGCGCGGGCGGCGCCCTTGCCAGCGGTCTGGGCGGTGACGGGGATCGACGTCATCGGTGCTCACCTCGGGCGGGCTCGGGGTCGGGGCCGGGGTCGGGGTCGGGGTCCGGCTCGGGGGCGGTGTCGGGAGCGGTGCGTGCGCTGGCGGCGCCCGGGGCGAGGCCGGGGTCGGGGTCCGGCTCGGGGGCGGTGCGCGCCGAGCGCGCGGAGGCGCTGACCGTCTGGGTCAGGTCCGCCCGCGCGCGGGCGATCACCGCATTGGTGCGGCGGCGGCTGACCCGGCTCGGACCGGACTCCACGGTCGCGATCCTGGTGGTGAGGAAGAAGTTCACCAGCCCGATCGCCACGATGAGCAGGAACAGGATCCAGGCGACGGCGGCCGCTCGCCCAAAGTTCTTCTGGTTCCCCCAGGCCACGTCGTAGAGGTAGAGCACGGTGGTCATCCAGTTCCGGCTCGGCCCACCCAGCCCGGTGGCGTCGAACATGCGGACCTCGTCGAAGATCTGCATCCCGCCGATCGTGGCGGTGATCACCACGAACACCATGGTGGAGCGGATCTGCGGGATGGTCACGGAGAAGAACTGGCGCAGCCGGCCAGCACCGTCGATGACCGCCGCCTCGTACAGCTCGCGGGGCACCGCCTGCATCGCGGCCAGCAGGATGAGAGCGTTGTACCCGGTCCACCGGAAGTTCACCATCGTCGCGATCGCCACGTGGCTGGCGAGCCGGTCGCTGTGCCAGCCCACCGGGTCCAGCCCGAGCGCGCCGAGCATCGCGTTGATCAGCCCGTACTGGTCGGCGAACATCCGCCCGAAGATCATCGAGACGGCCACCGGGGCCACCACATAGGGAACCAGCACGCCCATCCGCCAGAACGTGGCCGCGCGCAGGTTCTGGTCCAGCAGCGCCGCGATCGTCACGGCGAGAGCGAGCTGGGGGAAGGCGGAGAGCACGAAGATGGAGAAGGTGTTGCCCACCGACTTCCAGAACACCGGCTGGGCGAGCACGTCGGCGAAGTTCTGCAGGCCGACGAACTCTCCCTGCCCGCCGAGCAGGTGCCACTCGTGCACCGACACGTAGGCGGTGTAGACCAGCGGGAACGCACCCACCAGGGCGAAGAACACGAAGAACGGCGAGATGTAGAGGTAGGGCGAGAGCTTGACGTCCCAGCGGCCGATGCGCTGGGAGAAACCGATCCGACGGCCCTGGGGTGGCTCGGTGCGTTGCGGCGGGCTGCCGGGGCGGCGGCTGGGAGTGAGGACGGCCATGGGGTGCTTTCGTTCCGTGCGGGGGTGCTGGGCCGGCCCCGGGGGCCGGCCCAGCACATCGGACTCAGCGGGTGTGCCCGGTCAGCTCAGGCCGAGGGCGTCGAAGGCCTGGACCGCGCCCTCCCAGCTGGTGGCGGCGTCCTGCTCACCGGTCACGTCGACCCGCAGGATGGCGTCCTGCACGGCCTGGTGGATCGCGAAGTAGTTCGCTCCCTTGAACGGGGTGACCTCGATGGCCTCGGCGCGGGAGGTGAAGATCGTCCCGACCGGGGCGTCGTTGAAGAACGGGTTGGTCGCTGACTGCACGGCGTCCGAGGCCTGCGCCTCCACCTGCGAGGGGAAGGTGCCGGCGTTGCCGAAGGCTTCGGTCTGCTGCTCCGGAGCGGTCAGCCAGGCCGCGAGCTCCACGGCCGCCTCGGTGTGTGCGCCGGAGGCCGGCACGGTGAGGAAGGAACCGCCCCAGTTGCCGCCGCCGCCCGGGAACACATCGGCGATGTTCCAACCGTCGACGCCACCGGCGCGCTCCTCGATCGGCCCGGTCATCCAGGCCGGGCAGAGCATGGTGGCGAAGCCGTCGTTCTGGAACGCGGAGTCCCAGTCGGCGGTCCACTGCTCCAGCCCGGCGGAGAGCTCCTCGTCCACGGCGGCGGTGAGCACCTGGTCGTACAGGTCCTTCACCGCGGTGTTCTCGGCCAGGTCGAGCGCGGCGCCGGTGCTGGCGTCCTCGTAGGCGGCCTCGAGCTGGTTGACCATGCCCTGGTAGATCGGCTGGGCGCCGTCGAACCAGGCAGCGTCGGAGGCGGCGACGAACTCTCGGCCGGCCTCGAAGTAGCTCTCCCAGGTGGCATCGTCACCGCCGAGCAGCTCGGCGACCTCCGCCGGGTCGGTGGGCAGACCGGCGTCGGCGAACAGGTCCTGGCGGTAGCAGATGGCCTCCGGGCCGATATCGGTGCCGTAGCCCAGCAGCCGGCCGTCCGGGGTGGTGGCCTGGCCGACCTTCCAGTCCAGCCATCGCCCCTCGAGCTCAGGGTTGCTCAGGTCCACGAACAGGTCGGGGAACTGCATCAGCTCGGGCAGCCAGTCCACCTCGATGGCCTCGATGTCGGCCAGGCCCTCGCCACCTGCGGCGATCTTGGTGGTCAGGTTGGTGCGTGCTGCCTCCGAGGTGTCGGCAGTGATCAGCTCGACGGTGACGCCGGGGTGGTCCTGCTCGTAGCGGTCCAGCATCTCGTCGGTGTAGCCGAACTGGTTGAAGGTGGCGACGGTGAGCGTGACCTCACCGCCGTCGGTGCCGTCGCCGGCTTCGGGTGCGTCGCCGCCGTCCCCACCGCCACAGGCAGTGAGTGCAGCCAGCGCGATGGCTCCGGTCGCGGCTGCGACGAGCCGGGGCAGTCTGTTGCGCGTGCGAACCATGGGACGTCCTTGTCTGAGCAGGGGAACTGGATGGGTGTGGTAGCGCTCCCACCTCGAGGGGTGGGAGCGCTTCCACGCCGACCATCGTGCCCAGGTCGGAGCGCTACGTCAAGCCTTGGCACACTCGGCGGGCGCTCCGGCGCTGCGCGGACGGTACCCGGAACCGGCCGGCAGACCTGCTCCGACCACCCCTCCGACCACCCCTCCGACCACCCCTCCGACCACCCCTCCG
>CAZMDO010000146.1:0-6278 GCA_964564445.1 uncultured Ruaniaceae bacterium
GCACGGCAGGTGGACCGTCTCGGTGGTCTCCGGGGTGGCGATCCTGCTCTCCCTGACGCTGACCCAGGTCCTTGGCGCGCTGCTGTGGGGCGACGCCTTCATGATCGCCGCTGCGGTCGTGGCCGGTACCCCGGTGGTAATCAAGGCGATACGCGCCTTGGCCGCGAAGGTGATCGGGATCGACCTGCTGGTCTCCATCGCCGCGATCGGCGCGATCATCATCGGCAACTACTGGGAGGCCGCTGCCGTCACGTTCCTGTTCGCGATCGGCCACGCCCTGGAGGCGGCGACCCTGAACAAGACCCGCTCTGCACTGGCCGAGCTGGTCGCCGTCGCGCCGGACGTGGCGACCGTGCTGCGGGAGGACGACCAGGTGGAGGTCCCGGCCGGGGCGGTCGAACCCGGGGAGACCGTGCTGGTCAAGAACGGCACGAAGGTTCCGGTGGACGGGGTCGTCACCGGTGGCACCGGCGCGGTGGACGAGGCCTCGATCACCGGTGAGTCCATCCCGGTGGAGAAGAGCACCGGCGACCAGGTGTTCGCCGGCACCATCTCCACCGGCGGGTTCCTCCAGGTGCGCGCCACCGGCGTGGGCGCCGACACCACCCTCGCCCGGATCATCCACCGGGTGGAGGAGGCCCAGGACGCCAAGGCGAAGACCCAGGCATTCATGGACCGGTTCTCCGCCTGGTACACCCCGGCGATCATGGTGCTCGCGGTCGCCGTCGGGCTGCTCACCGGTGACATCGTGCTGGCGCTCACGCTGCTGGTGATCGCCTGCCCCGGCGCTCTGGTCATCTCCATCCCGGTCTCCATCGTCGCCGGTATCGGACGGGGTGCCCGTGACGGAATCCTGATCAAGGGTGGTGAGTACCTGGAGACCTCCGCGAAGATCGACGTGGTGGCCGTCGACAAGACCGGGACGATCACCGAGGGGCGCCCCCGGCTCACCGACGTCGTCCCGCTGCACCCGGAGATGGACGCCGACGAGGTGCTCCGGATGGCAGCCGGGGCCGAGGCCGGCTCCGAGCACCCGCTCGCCCGCCCGGTCCTGGAGGCTGCCGCGGAGAAGGGGCTCCCGGTGCTCGGGCTCCCGCAGCACACCGAGCCGGTGCCCGGCAAGGGCATCGTCGCCACCCTGGACGGACACCGTGTCGCCGTGGGCAACCTGGCCCTGCTGGAGACAGAGGACATCTCCGGCCACGACCAGGCACAGGTCACCTCCGTGGTGGACGAGCTCGCCACCGCCGGTCGCACGCCGATGGTCGTCGCCTGCGACGGCCGGGTGATCGGCGTGCTCGCGGTCGCCGACCGGATCCGCCTCGACGCCCCGGAGATGGTCCACCGGCTCCGCGCTGCGGGTGTGAAGAAGGTCGTCATGCTCACCGGGGACATCGAGCCGGTCGCCCGGGCCGTCGGCAAGGAGGTCGGTGTGGACGAGGTCCGCGCCGCTCTGCTCCCGGAGGACAAGCTCGAGGCCGTCGAAGAGCTGCAACGCCAGGGCCACACCGTGGCGATGGTCGGTGACGGCGTCAACGACGCTCCCGCGCTGGCCACCGCCGCCATCGGGGTGGCGATGGGAGCGGCCGGCACCGGCGTGGCGATCGAGACCGCCGACATCGCCCTGATGAAGGATGACCTGCTCAAGCTGCCGCAAGCCGTCTCCCTGGCTCGGCGCACCGTGAACAACATGCGCCAGAACATCGCCGTGGCCCTGACCACCGTGGCCGCGCTCCTTGCCGGGGTGCTGTTCGGCGGCGTGACGATGGCCATCGGGATGCTGGTGCACGAGGCCTCGGTGCTGGTGGTGATCGCCAACGCGATGCGGCTGCTGCGCCGGGTGCCGGAGACCGCCACGGGCCGCGGGCCGGGTGCGGGCTCGACCCGCACCGCTGACGAGCCACGCGCCGCACTGCTGACCTGACCGCTCGTGGGCGCCCACCCCGGTGGGCGCCCACCGCGACCCATCTCCCCACCGCTCGGGCCCAGGCCCTACGCCTCCCCAGGGCCACCAGCGGCTCGGGGAGGCACCCAGCAACAGCTCACCGAGAGAGGAAGCACCGTCATGTCCAGGTCATACGTGTTCAGCTGCTACGGCGGACCGGAGAACGAGAAGCTGATCGAGCGGACCGTCCCGGTACCGGGTCCGGGCCAGGTCGCCGTCGAGGTCCGTGCCGCCGGGGTGAACCCGGTGGACTGGAAGATCCGGGAGGGGCTCCTCGGCCGGGCCACGACGCCGCCGGTGCCGATGGGGCGCGAGGTCGCCGGCGTGGTGACCGCGGCGGGCGAGGGAGTGAGGGGGCTGCCGGTCGGAGCCGAGGTGCTCGGCACGGTGGCCCCGGGCGACGGGGGACTCGCCGACCATGCGCTGCTGGAGTCCGGCGACGCCGTGGTCAAGCCGGAGGACATCTCCTTCGCCGAGGCGGCGATCATCCCGGTCGCGGGGACGGCGGCCTACGACCTCACCCACCACGTCGAGCTCGAGCCTGGGCAGACGCTGCTCATCCTCGGAGCCGCAGGCGGTGTGGGACACCTGGCCGCCCAGATCGGTGCGGTGCACGAGTTCAGGGTGATCGGGGTCGCCGCCCCGGACAAGCGCGAGCTCGTCGAGGCGACCGGCGCCACCTTCGTCCCCGCCGGCGTCGGCGCCAGGGACACGGTGCGGGCGCTCGCGCCGGACGGCGTAGACCTGTTCGTCGATCTGGTCGGCGGGCAGAGCCTGCGCGAGCTCGCCACGCTGGCCCGCCGGCCGGAGGCGATCCTCTCCGCTGCTGACCCGGCGACCGCCACCGGGCTCGGCGGGTCAGGGCGGCTGCACGACCCGCAGACGCTGCGCAAGATGACCGACGTCGTCGGCTATCGCGTCGTGGTGCCTCGCATCTCCGCGACCTACCCACTGGTCGAGGCCGGCAAGGCGATCGCTGCGGTCGCGAGCGGGCACACTGGCGGGAAGGTCGTCGTCGTCCCCTGACCAACCTATGGGGACGAAGTCAAGTTCTGGTGTTGGGTGATCGTGGGCAGGGTGGGATGGCTCGGCGGGGGTGTGCTCGCCGGGTTGTTCTGGTGGGGGTGTGTGCGGTTCCTGTGGTTCGGGCGGTGCCCGCGTCCGTCTCCCGGCCCTACGTAGCGTGCAAGCGGGTTGTTCCCGACAGCCTTCATCCGGGCTTGGTGGGGAGACGGGCGGGGCTGCCCATGGTCAGTTGCGGGATGTGATCCCTACGGGGGGTCGGGCTCGCCCCGCCCGTTGGTCACGGGGGTTCAGGCTGCGGTAGCGGCCTCCTCGTGCTGGTCGGTGGCGCGGGCCAGGCCGGCGGCGATGGCCGGGTCCCAGGGGATGCCGGTGGTGATCACGGCGTGGAGCTGCCCCACCATGGCACCACCCGCTGGTACTCCAAGATCGTCCGCGCAGTCTTCGACGCCGCGACCGACCCGACACAGGCCTCCACCGGGGTCCTCGCCCAGCGCGCCGGCGGGCTCGAGCGGGTCCGGTTCGCCCTGGCCGACCTCGCCCACGCCCAGGCCGAGGTCAACGTCGCCGAGGCCCGCATGCTCAGCGTCCTCGACGAGCTCGGCCTCACCGCCCTGGCCACCTCCATCCCCGGAATCTCCGCGGTCGGTGCCGCGACCATCCTGGCCGAGGCCGGCGACCCGGCCCGGTTCTCCAGCGCCCGCGCACTGGTCAAGCACGCCGGGCTCTGCCCCCGCGACAACGCCTCGGGGACATACCAGGGCAAGACCACGATCAGCGGACGAGGCCGCCCCGAGCTTCGCCTGGCCGCCTGGCGTGCGGTGTTCGCCGCGCTGCAGCACAACCCCGTCTTGGCCGCCCGGCACGCCCACCTGACCGGCCGCCCCGAGCATCGGCTCACCGACGCCCAGGCCCGTGTCGCGGTCGCCGCCAGTCTGCTACGCCAGCTCGCGGCGGACGGCGGCGGCGAAGCGGGTCCACCCCCACCGCCGGATCACCGTCAGGTCGCCGGTGGCGCCGACCCGGTCCAGGACCACGGTGATAGCGGCCATCCAGCTCTTGGACTCCAGCGGGTCCTTTCCCCGCGGCCAGCGCCGCCGGGAAGACGCACTCGAGCACGTCACGGACCTGCTGGCGCGCGGCTGCGACATCGGTGACCAGGTGCGCGCGTCGGGCGCCGAGGTGGCGCAGCCTGGCCCAGGCCGGGGCGGCCCGCTCGGGCAGGTAGCAGCGCAGCTCGGTAACCAGTCGGGCGATGATCATCGCGTCGCTGTCATCGTTCTTGTTCCGGGTGAAGTCCTCGGCCTCGCGGGCCCGGTGGACCAGCAGCGGCTGGACGCACACCAGCCGGGAGCCGCGCTCGGCGACGATCTGGTCCAGCACCCGCCAGCGGTGCCCGGTCGGCTCGCAGGCCACCACGACCGAGTCGAAGCCAGCCGCGGCCGCCCGGGCCAGCCCCCACTCCACAGCCTCGGCCAGCTGCCACGCCTTGACCATGACCGTCCGGCGGGCCAGCACCTGAGAGTCCTGGTCGGTCAGCGCACAGACCTGCTTGTCCGCGGCCAGATCGAAGGCCAGCACCGCGGACTCACGCGTGACCACCGAGCGCAGACGGGCCAACTTGTCGTTGCGGCGACGATCTCCACGAGAGAGCCGCCGGGTCCGGTCACCACTACGATTCGACATGACATCCTCCTGATGCGGTTGGGTTACCAAGCCCGTCGACCCCACCAGGGGGATGTCCTGACTTCAACCACTCAGGTCCTTACTACCGGGGCACCGGTCAGCGCAGCGCGGATAGCTCGATCAGCGCGTCCACGTCGGTCACCACCAGGAGCCGTCCGGCACCGATCGAGACCACCCCGGAGTCGTGCAACCGGCGCAGCTGGCGGCTGAACGACTCTGGGGTGGTGTCCAGCAACGAGGCAACGTCCTTCTTCGCCATCGGCAGCTCCACCTCGAGCCCGCCCGGCACCAGCCTGCCGGTGAGGGACAGCAGGTACCCGGCCACGCGCGCGCTCACGTCACCGGAGATCAGCGACGCCAGCCGGCTCTCGGTCTCCTCCAGTCGTTGGCTGACTGCCTGCAGCATCTGGAACCCGATCGAGGGGTGGGCGCGCACCAGCCGGCTTAGGTCGTCGTGCCGGAACACGCACATGCTTCCGGTCTCCAGCGCGGTGGCGACATGCTCCGGGCGCCGGCCGGTGAGGAACGCAGACTCCCCGACGAAGTCACCGGGAGCGAGCACCCGCAGTACCTGTTCCCGCCCCTCGGCATCGATCCGGCTGATCTTGACCGCCCCGGTGTGCACCACCATCAGCTGGGCCGCGGCCGAGCCGGTGCCGTAGATCTGTTCGCCCCGCTCCAGCATCGTCGGCCGCGCCACCTGGGCCACGCCGAGCTGCTCGGTCCTGGTCAGCCCGGCGAACAGCGGGACCCGCGAGACGCACAGGTCCTCACCGTGGTCCGCGACAGCGCTGGTGTGCCGGTGGTCGTCGGACATGGTCCACCTCCGTCTCGATGCTATCCGGCCGCTGCGGGGTTGGCGGCGGCGCGTGACCTCGGGCACAGCGGCTGGTCACACCGCTGCTTCCGGGCTACAATACTTGAAGTCTCAACTAATTGGAGGAACCGTGACCGCCACCCCGCTGCACCGAGACGCCCTCGCCCAGGACACCGCGATGGGCGTGGTCGACCTGCTGGTACGCGACCTGGACACCATGGTCGCCTACTACACCGACGGCGTCGGCCTGGACGTGATCAGCACCACCGGTGACGTGGTCATCCTCGGCCGCGGCACGGCGCCGATCATGCGGCTCACCCAGCGCGCCGGACTGCCGGAGTTCGACCGCAGCGGCGCCGGCCTCTACCACACCGCCATCCTGTTCGCCGAGGCCGCCGGGCTGGCCGCCTCGATCACCCGGATGGCCGGGTACGCCCCGCGCTCCTTCACCGGGTCGGCCGACCACCTGGTCTCCGAGGCGTTCTACTTCGACGACCCGGAGGGCAACGGGGTCGAGCTCTACGTGGACCGGCCGCGCTCGGCCTGGCGGCGTACCGCCGGTGGCGGGGTGCAGATGGCCTCCCTCCCGCTGGACCCGCACCGGTTCGTGGCCGCCCATCTCGACCGCTCCACCACCGCCACCGCCGGACCGGGTGCGGCCGACATCGGGCACGTGCACCTGCAGGTCGGGGACATCGAGACGGCCAGAGCCTTCTACTCCGGCGTGCTCGGCTTCGACGTGACCGCCCAGCTCGGCAGCCAGGCGCTGTTCGTCTCCGCCGGCGGGTACCACCACCACATCGGCAT
>CAZMDO010000147.1:0-6276 GCA_964564445.1 uncultured Ruaniaceae bacterium
GTGGTCGCCCGGGAGCACCGGCTGGACCCGATCGGCTTCGCCGTGCTGGCAGTGCTCTCCGGCCTGGGCGGCGGCATCATCCGGGACACCCTGCTGCAGGCCGGGCCACCGGTGGCGCTGGTGGACAACACCTACGTGCTGGTGGCCCTGGTGGGCGCGGCGATCGCGTTCGCCATCCGGCTGGAGGGCCGGGTGTGGGACCGGGCGTTCCCGCCGATCGACGCCCTCGCCCTGGGGCTGTGGGCGGCGGTGGGTGCGCAGAAGACCCTCGGGGTGGGGCTCGGGCCGCTGGCCGCGGTGCTGCTCGGCCTGGTCACCGCGGTGGGCGGCGGGTTCGTGCGGGACATGGTGGTCCGCCGGGTGCCCACCATCCTCGGCGGCAGCACGCTGTACGCGACCTGCGCCTTGGCCGCTGCCGGGGTGGCCGTGCTGCTGACCGTCTCCGGGCAGAGCACCATCGGCAGCTTCGCCGCGACGGCGGTGGGCGCCGGGCTCTGCCTGCTCGCCCGCTACCGGGGCTGGGTGCTGCCCGCCGGGACCGGGTGGAAGCCGCCGCGCCCCTCGTTCCGCACGATCCTGCCCCGCCGCCGTAAGAGTGCCTGACCTCCGCCCACCACCAGCCGACCCGTCCGCGACCGACCCACCGGCGAGCGGCGGGTGAACAGCAGCCAAAACCTTGGCGCCGGCCGCGGCCCGGCCCACGGTGGCCCCGGCCGGGCGGCTAGCCTGGAGGCGCACTCCAGAGGAAGGGTGGAGACCCATGACGCTCGTGATCGCCCACCGCGGCAACTCCTCGGTGGCCCCGGAGAACACCTTGCCCGCCCTGGCCTCCGCCGGCTTCGCCGGTGCGGACCTGATCGAGATCGACGTGCAGGTGGGCCGCGACGGCGCCGGTGTGGTCATCCACGACGACGCGGTGGACCGCACCACCGACGCCACCGGCCTGGTCAGCACCCTGGACACCGCCGAGGTGGCCCGCCTGGACGCCGGCTCCTGGAAGGACCCGGCCTACGCGGGCGCGGCACTGCCGATGTTCGCCCAGGTGCTCGAGCTGCTCGGCCGGTTCCCCGACCTGGGGCTGCTGCTGGAGTTCAAGGGCACCTGGACCCAGGCCCCCGCCGCCGACCTGCTCGATGCGCTCACCGCCTCGGCGGTCGCGGACCGCACCATCGTGCAGAGCTTCGACATCGACACCGTGCGCGTGCTGCGCGACCTCGCCCCGACCGTGCCGTGCGCCGGGCTCGCCCGCACCGGGGACGCGGAGACGATCGCGATCTGCACCGACCTGGGCCTGATGGCCTGCAACCCGGACTACCGCAGCATCATCGACGACCCGGCGTCGGTGCAGCGGATGCACGAGGCCGGGCTGAAGACCTACCCGTGGACGGCGAACGAGCCGGCGGACTGGGCCGCGCTGGTGGCCGCCGGGGTGGACGGCATCATCACCGACCGGCCGGACCGGCTGCTCGGCTGGCTGTCCGCCCAGCCCTGACCCGGCTCAAGCCCTCGCGATCCCGCTGCCGCCGGGCATCATCCCCGAACGTGCCGCACGACCCCACGGTCACGATCGCGGTCATGCCTCCTCGAACCCCGCCTGCTCGAACTTCAGGGTCCGGGCGTTCTCTGAGACCGTGCGCACCTGCCCCGCGTCGAACCCGTCGTTCTTGGTGGCTTCGACATCGATGCGCACCGTGAGCTCGACTCCCGGCTGAGCGAGGTGGGCGAGCACCTCCTCGTGCACCTTCTTGAAGTCGAGGCCGAGCGCGTCGGGGCGCAGCTCGCGAGACCCGAAGAACCTGGTCTTGGGGTGCTCGGCCGGGGGCGTCACCGTCCCGCCTGCTGAGGCGGTGCCGCGCTCCGACGGCGTCCCGTCAGTTCCGCCGTCCGGACCACCCTTGCCTGAGGGTTCGGGGCGGAGGTCCCCCTGCTCGTCGCGGGCGCGACGCTCCTCCTCGGCAGCGCGCTCAGCCTCGCGCTGGGCGCGCGCCCGGTCCGGCTGGACCACGAGGGTGCTGGACGTGACCACCGGAGCGGACGCGGCGTCGTCGGGAAGCCACAGGCCCACGTAGCGCTCCGTGGCTGAGTCCCAGGCTTCGGCGAGAGCGAACCCGTCCCGGTCCCAGGTGACGAGGTGGTCGGTCACCCCCTGGGCGAGCACCTGCTGGTCCCGCAGTCGGCTCAGGTAGGGGTAGCTGGCAAACGCGGACCACAGATCTGCGACGCTCACGTGTCCCGCGGCCCACAGCTGCGGAACACGATCGAGCTGGCGGCGGACGTTCACCGCGGCCTGCCGGGTGCTCAGCTCGCCGTCGTTGCCCAATCGCCGGGTCACCCGTTCGGCGAGGAAGTCGGCCGAACCGTCCACCTTGCGCTCGGAGATGCGGAATCCGGTGCCCGCTTCTCGCTCGGTGGGCAGCAGCGCCCACTGGTAGGTGTTCAGCAGCCGCGACTGTGCGGTCTCCCCGGCCTGCCGGCGCCGCTCGATCGCCTGGTTCTTCTGGTTCTCGGTCAGGTCCAGGTCGGTGGCGTGGTCGGCGACCTCGCTCCAGCCGAGGAACTCGCGCACCGCGGCGTTCAGCTCAGACATCCGGTCGGAGTCGGCGGCCAGGAACACCACCATGTTGCGGTAGGTGCGGGCGGCCGATCCGCGCCGTTCGGCCGCCTGACGTGCGAACACGCGGGCGGTCGAGTCCTGGTCGTCGCGCTTGTGCACGTACCGGGGGTGCAGGATCACCAGCCGGGCTTCGTCGGTGTCCGGGATGTCGGCGTTCTCCTCCGGGCACACGTGCACGCCCGCGAAGTCGCCGCGCCGCCCCGACTGGCCGGCCAGGAGCCGGCGGATCTCGGCCCAGACCTCCTCCTCGTGCAGGCGCTCGGCATGGTCCTTCGCGCGGCGGGTGATGTTCGCCTGCAGGTCGTACCAGTACTTGCCGGCACCGGAGTAGAAGTAGGTGGCCCGGTCCCCGAGGGCGGCGAGCGCGGCGTGGAAGTTGCCCGTCACATCACCGGGCACGGCGGTGCCGAGGAACACCCGCGTGGTCTCGATCCCCTTCTGCGCGCTGCCGAGCCGGGGCGCAGAGCCGAGGAACACCGTGCGGGCGAGCCGCTTGGTCAGTGATCGCTGACCGAACAGGGCCCGGCCGGCGTCGATACGGGCGGGTTCGGACTGCGGACCGTCCACGTCCGCATCGATGACCGCCTTCCACGAGTCGGGCAGGTACTGGGTGAGCTCGGAGTTGACGTCCCCGGTCGCGAGCGGCACGGACCCAGGCAGGATCAGCGGGGAGGCGTCTCCGCCGACCCAAAGGGCATGGATCACCACGTTCAGCAGTCTCAGCACACCCCGGGTGCGCTGGAACCGCTCCAGGGACGACCAGTCCTCGTACAACCGGTCGAACAGCTCGGGGTGGATCGGGTAGGTCTGCCGGATCCTCGCCTCGTACTCGGTGCCCCGGGCGTCGCCGGGAAAGTCGCCCGGGTTGGCGCGGTACATCTCGCCGAACTGCCGCGCCACGGCTCGGATCTCGGCAAGCGCCTGCGCGTCCGGCTGCACGAAGAGCCGCTGGCGCACGATGTGGTAGGCCTCGTTGGAGGATGCAGGCCGCCACTGGTCGGCGACCCGCCGCACCACGTTCTGCAACCGGCGCAGCGCTTCCTGGCCGTGGGCGCCGCCCACTTCTTCTTCGTTTCCGACGACGGCGTCACTTGCGTTGCTCTGGTGGGAGGCCGGGATGGAGATGGCCAGGAACAGCCCGGGGATGGCAGCTGCGGCTTCGGTCAGGGACTGGGCGAAGGTGAACTGGGTGTCGAACGCGCCGCCTGCCTGGGTCTCCGGGCTGATCAGCTGGCGCGCGTAGGCGACCCACTCGTCGATCAGGATCAACGCCGGCGCGTAGCGGCGCAGCAGCCGGTGCAGGGCCTCTCCCGGTGCGGTGCCGGCTTCGTCGCTGGCGCGCACGATCTCATAGGCATCCAGACCGCCGAGCTGCCAGGCGAGCTCGCCCCACAGGGTGTTCACCCGGGTTCCGTCCTCCTTGACCTGGCCGGAGACGGCCAGGTGCTGTCCGACCAGCGCCACCCGGCGCACACCGGCGATGGCGTCGTACCCGTGGGAGGCGAGCAGCTCCTGCACGTCCTGGGTGTAGTCCGTGGCAGGGCGTCCGGCGGCGAGGTGCCAGAGCGCGAGCATCGAATGGGTCTTGCCACCACCGAAGTTGGTCTGCAGGTTCACCACGGGGGATGCGTTCTGGTCTCCGGTCAGACGGCGAACGGCGCGGCCGACGAGGTCCTGCAGACCTTCGGTGAGGTAGGTGCGGGAGAAGAACTCGACCGGATCGGCGTACGCGGCGTTCGCCTCGGTGTTGGTCGCCACCTGGTAGAGGTCGGCGGCGAACTGGGCGGCCTGGAAGTTACCGGTGGCGACGTCCTCGTGGGGTGGCAGCACCTCCCGCCACGGGCGCCGCCCGGAGACCTCCGGACTGATGACCGAGCTGCGGATGGTGCGCCGGTCGTCCTTTTCGGCGGTGACGCGGCGCAGGCTGAGGCGCAGGTCCCGGATCTCGTCGGCGGCCTTCGGTGCACCGATCGCGCGGGTGAAGCGTTCGGCCGTGTCCAGGGCGCGGTAGGCGTCGTCGTCGGTGAAGGACTTCCCGTGCGCCCAGTCGTTGCGGACGCCGAGCAGCTCACTCGCATGACTCTCCTCCACGCGGGAGAGAAGCTTGCTGAACGGCCACCAGCCGCGCTTGACCTGGTTCGGGATGCCCTGGGTGATGAACCGGAGCTGCAGGTAGGGATCTTCGGCGGCGTACTCCTTGCCGGTGATGCCCTTGTCCGTGTCGCGCAGGCGGACCAGGTCCACCCAGGTGTTCCCAGCGGGCAGGTCGGAACCGACGGCGCGGTGGATGAAGGCTTCCAGGTTCGGGGAGAGCAGATCGAACATCTTCCCGATGCGGTCGCGGTTGGACGTGGCCATCAGTCAGCCTCCTGCGGGTACTCGGCCATGGATGCAGCGTCGAATTGTTCGGAGAGCTCTTCGGCATGCCCCTCGTCGAGATCGCGTGGGACGCGCTTGCCCATCGCTCGTTCGACCAGCGAGCACAGGCGTTCCCGGCGGGTGGTGAAGAACTTGTCGAAGTCATCGGCACGGAGATTGTCCGCAGGTACGAGGTGACTCTCGAGCAACTGATCGAGGCGGCTCTCGGCTATCTGCGCGTAACCTGCGACCTTCTGCAGGTAGACAGAAGGTGCCGCGCCGCCGATGACCCGGTTGGTGCGGGCGGAGATCGCGGTCTTGTTGACGATGGATTCGCGGCGCTCGTCATCGATGCCGTGCTGCGCGCACCACCGCTTGGGGAAGATGTGGTGGATGTCCACGTCGAGGTCGACGTACTGCACCTTGTCGAGTGCGCGGTCCTCCATCCAGTCCCGCGCCTCGTTGCCCAGCAGCAACGCGTAGATGCCCTTGTAGGCTGCCGCCTGCCGAGTGCGCAAGGAGTGCAGTCGGGACTCGACGAACGTCGCATCGGCGACAGTGGAGGGGGTCACCGCGCCCTCGGGATCGGTCGCCCAGCCGGGTACCTGTTCCAGGTCGCGGACGTATCGGGTGGCAGTGGTGCCGCCGTACAGCTCACCGAGAATGCCACACCAGAACCACTGGACGATCCGGTCCCGCGGACCCAGCAGGTCGGCGTCGTGGCCCATCACCACCTTGATGCACGCGAGTGGGATGAGCTGCGTCTTGTACGGCAGGAATCGCGTATCGAAAATGTGCCGATCGGCGAGGAAGCCGGCAGCCCAGACGAACGCCTCCCGGAGGGGTATCACCCACTCCAGATAGTCAGCCAGCGTGAGTTTGAGAATGTCCTCACGTCGAGCCGAGACTGCCGGTGGCTTGACTCCTCCGGCGTCGATGTTGCGCTTGCGGGTGGTGAGTAAGGTCACCGCCTGCAGGAAGTCCGTGCTCTCCAGTTCGGCGAGCACGGCATGCGGGGCGAAGTGCTCCTCCTGAGAAGCCTTCCAGTCGTCGTTGAGCCGGAAGTCGGTGCCGTGGGTCTCGAAATAGTCCGGGTCCCCGGCGAAGGTTGCCGTCAGCAGCTCAAACACGTTCAGCGCGAGACCACCGGTATTGACCTTCTCGAACACGGTGGCCACAGCGGACTTGCTGGTGTCCTTGTCGAGTTCGATGGCGGGGATGTTGTAGGTCGAGGTGGGCTGGATGATCGCGCTGTGGAACTGGCTGAACAACTCGTTGTCGTTGAGCGCGATCAGCCACGGCAC
>CAZMDO010000148.1:0-6224 GCA_964564445.1 uncultured Ruaniaceae bacterium
CGTTGACGTCGGTGTAGGAGGCGCCGTCGAACCGGTCGCCGACCTGGGAGAGCAGCGAGTACCGGTCCAGCCAGTAGTTGACGGCGATCAGCACCGTGATCACGGCCGCCAGCACCGCGGTGTGCACCCGGGCGGCGCGGGAGATCTTCTCCCCCTGGCTCATCGGCTGCAGGGCGCCGTAGAGGTAGTGGGTGAAGACGGCTGCCACCGCGCTCAGGATCGCCGCGGCCATCAGGAAGGACACGATGAACCGCAGGAACGGCAGCGTGAACATGTAGAAGGACAGGTCGATGTGGAACTGCGGGTCCGACGTGCCCCAGCTCTCCCCGTTCAGTGCCAGCAGTGCGCTCTGCCACTGCGCCGTGGCGGTGGACCCGGCGAAGAAGGCCGCCACGATCGGCGCACCGACGAACACCGCGCGCCGCAGCGGCTCGAACGCCTCCCGGTACCGGTCCAGGTCCTGCTGCTGCGGGGTGGTGGGCACGTACATCGGCCGGTTCCGGTAGGCCAGGTGCAGGTTCAGCCAGATCGCCCCGCCCATCACCGCCGCACCGATCACGAACAGCACGGCCCGGGTGATCCACTCCGTGCGGATCACGTGGCTGTAGCCGAGCTGGGCGTACCAGAGCCACTCGGTCCAGAACCGGGACATGATGAGGAACAGGACGATCAGCCCGCCGAGCACCAGCAGGGTGGGCAGCAACGGACCCCGTCGGCGGCGCCCGGTAGGGCCTGATGCCGGTCGGCTGGCAGCAAATGACACGAGAAAGCACCTCGGTGGGGATGTGGTCGGGTCGTGACAGGCCCGGCGGCTCGCCGGGGCTCTACTGCCACAACGCATGGGCCCACAGGAAAGTTTCGCACACCCGGGGAGGCCTGCGACCATGGGCCCATGGACTCCGAGCACTCCGCGCGCACCGCAGCCCTGGCCGAGGCCGTCCGCGAGGTGGAGCGGCACGTGGCCGCCCAAGGCTGGGACGGCCCGGTGGTGGTGTACTCGCTGGTCCGCTCGGCCGACCTGGTCGCCGCCAGCCCGGAGATGGCCGCCGAGCTCCCCGCCGGTGCAGCCGGCGACCCGGAGCACCTCACCGCGATCGTGCAGGAGGGTCTGCCCGAGGCGGACACCCTCGAGGACCTGCTCGCCCAGCTGGCCTGGCCAGAGACGGTGGCGGGCACCGCGGTCGTGGTGGAGCGCATCGTGGTGCCGCCCGAGGCCGAGGCGGGGATGCCCGCGGAGGCGAGCGACGCCGTCGAGTACCTGCTGGACCATCCGGACCGCCAGGACGTGCGGATCGCCGCCGGGGTGCTGCGCACCGGCGAGTCCTGGTGCGCCCTGCGCTCCCGCGCGAACGACTCCGACGACGCCGTGGGCGGAGGACCCGCCGCGGTGCCGGGGCTGGTGGAGGCCCTGGCCGCCACGCTGCGCTGACGGTCAGTCGGCGCAGCTGGGCAGGTCGGCGGCGGTGCCGTCGGCGATGGCCCGCGTCGCCTGCTCGGCCTCGCTCAGGGTGGCGATGCGGATCACCTGCAGCCCGTCCGGCACGTGACCGACCACCTCGTCGCAGTTGCTCACCGGGGCGAGGAAGTACTCGGCACCGTCCCGGAGGGCACCGAGCATCTTCAGCCGGATGCCGCCGATCCGGCCGACGGCGCCGCCCGGGCTGATCGTCCCGGTGCCGGCGACCACGTGCCCACCGGCCATCGGCCCCGGGTTGAGCAGGTCCAGGATGCCGAGGGCGAACATGGTGCCCGCGCTCGGCCCGCCGACGTTGTCGATCTCGATGTCCACCTGGATCGGGAAGTCGAACTCGGCGTTCAAGAGCACGCCCAGCACGCTGCCGCCGGTGCCGTCGGCGCCGGTGGTGATCTCCAGCTCGGTGGGGCTGCCGCCGCGGTCCACGACGAGCGTGACCGTGCTGCCGGGCGGGGTGGCAGCGAGCGCGTCGGACAGGTCCTGGTAGGTGACGATCGGGTGCTCGCCGTCGGGGGTGCGCAGCCCGGTGATCACGTCCTTGGCCTGCACCACGCCGTCCGCGCCGCTGCCCTCGTCGGCACCGACCACGGTCAGCGTGGCCGGCACCTCGTACCCCTGCTCGGTCAGGGCGGCCACGGTCGCGTTCTCCTGCGAGGAGGCCATCTGCTGGGCTGCGGCCTCGCTGCGCTGCTCCTGCGTGACGTCCGGCGGGAACACCGCCTCGGCCGGCTGGACCACCATGTGGCTGGAGATCCAGCCACGCAGCACGCTGCCGGCGGTCACGGGGAAGCCCGGCCCGCCGGCGGTCGTCACCGTCGTCAGCCGCAGCTCACCCTCGTCGTCGGGGAACGTCTCCGCACCGTCGATGCTGATCAGCGGGTGGTCGGAGATCTCGCCGAGGGTGTTGAAGGTGGGCCCGGAGGCCTCCACGGCATAGGGCACCGGCACCAGCAGCATCGGCACCAGCAGCCCGAAGGAGACCAGACCGGCCGCCGTCATCGTGATCGCCCGGGTGCTGATCCGGTAGCGCTGCCGGACCTGCTGCCACCGGGACGGAGCGGGCGGGGGCGCGCTGGGCTCGGACGTCATGCCTCCATCATGGCGCGCCCGCCGGGATGCTGGCAGCCATCGCGCGCCGGGCCGGGAGGACCTGGGGTGCGCCGAGAGCGAAAGCCACCCTCGCCGCCCTGGTCCCGACCCTCGGGTGTGGTTACCGTGAAGCATGAGCGAGGACGACCCGCGCGAGCAGATGCGCCGGATGCTGGAGCAGATGCTCGGCCCTGAGGGAAGCGAGGAGGCGCTGCGTGCCCTGGAGGCCAGCGGGATGGACCCGGCCGCCTGGTCCTCGGCCGGCATGCCGACCAGTCCGGAGCAGTTGCAGGCCGCGATGGCGCAGATGCGCCAGGTGCTGGCCGCTGGCGACGACGACGAGTCACGCTGGCGGATGGCCCACGACGTGGCCCGGCAGGTGGCACACAGCGGCGGCGACCCGTCGGTGACCGCCGCGGAGGCCGCCCGGGCGCGGTCGATCCTGTCCGTCGCGGACCTGTGGCTGGACGCCGCCACCGAGCTGCCCCCCTCGGGCGGACAGCACCTGGCGGTCTCCCGCGCCGAGTGGGTGGAACGCACCCTGCCCACCTGGCGGGCGGTGGCCGAGCCGGTGGGGTCCTCGGTGGCCGATGCGCTGTCCCAGCTGCTCAACCCCGACCAGCTGGCCGAGCAGGGCCTGAGCATGCCGGAGATGCCGATGCTCGCCGGCCTGGACATCGGCTCGATGATGCGGACCATGGGTTCGCTGAGCTTCGCGATGCAGGTGGGTCAGGCCGCCGGCACGCTCTCCCGGGAGGTGTTCGGCGGGACGGACGTGGGGCTGCCGCTGCTGCCCGAGCCGGCGCTGCTGCTGGTGCCGGCGAACGTGGCCGAGTTCGCTGAGGACCTGGACGCCCCGGCGGACGAGGTGTGGCACTTCCTGGCGGTCCGGGAGGCCGCGCATGCGCGGTTGTTCACGCACGTGCCGTGGCTGCGGGCGCACCTCCTCGGCGCCGTGGAGGACTACGCGCGCGGGATCGAGATCGACCTGGAGCAGATGGAGGAGTCGATGCGCGGCATCGACCCCACGAACATGGACCAGCTGCGCTCGGCGATGGCCGGCGGGATCTTCGCCCCGCACCACACCGAGGCGCAGACGCGGGCACTGACCCGGTTGGAGACCGCCCTGGCGCTGGTGGAGGGCTGGGTGGAGGAGGTCACCGCCCGCGCGGTCGCCCCGCACCTGCCGCACGCCGTGCCGCTGCGGGAGATGCTGCGCCGGCGCCGGGCGGCGGGTGGTCCGGCCGAGGACACCTTCCGCACCCTGGTGGGGCTCGAGCTGCGCCCGCGGCGGGCCCGGGACGCCGCCACGCTGTGGGCGCTGGTCGGCGCTGAGCAGGGGCAGGCGGCGCGGGACGCACTGTGGTCCCACCCGGACGTCTTCCCCAGCACCGCCGACCTGGACGCGCCCACCGACTTCCTGCAGCGGCGGGCGGCCAGCGCAGCGGAGTCCTCGGAGATCGACGCAGCACTGGAGGCGCTGCTGGACGGCACCCTCGGCACCGCTGCACCGGACGAGGACAGCAGCCCCGAGCAGCCCGGCGAGGAGGACGACCCCGGGCAGCGGCCGGGCTGACCGGCACGCGCCGCTGGTACGCGCCACCGGCCGGAGGGCACCGGCGCGCTCAGTCGTTCCAGGCGTGGCTCACGCCGAGCAGGAATCCGCGCGCGCGCTCGGTCTGCGGGTAGCGTTCGAGCAGCGCCCAGAAGGCTTCCCCGTGGCCGGGCTCGATCAGGTGCGCGAGCTCGTGCAGCAGCACGTAGTCGATCACCCAGCCGGGCATGCCCTGCACCCGCTCGGAGATGCGTACCGTGCCCTTCGCCGGGGTGCAGGACCCCCACCGGGTGTTCTGGTCAGAGGTCCACCGGATCGAGGCGGGCACGGCCCGCTCGTCCAGGTACTGGCGGGCCAGCCGCTCGGCTCGCCGGGTGAGCTCGGCCCCGTCCGGGCTACGCCGACGGTCGGAGGCGGCCAGCCGGGCGAGCATCCGGCGCACCCAGGTGTCCTCCTCTGCGCGGGTGAACCCGCTCGGGATAGCGACCACGGTGCGGCCGCCCTCGCGGTAGGCGGACACGGTCTTGCGGCGCCGGCTGCTGCGCCGGACCACCACCCGCTGCCCGTCCACCCGGCGCTGAGAGTCGCCTGTCGTCACCGGTTCAGCCTGGCACAGCCGGCACCGGTTATCCACAAGGTCGGAGAGCGACCGGCGGCGGCGGTGGTCGATGTGCGAACCTCGCAGCAGGAGGGAGCGATGATGCGGTTACGTCCTGGCTACGAGGTGTACTGGCGCGGCCCGGGGTCCACCCAGATCGGTGTGGACCCGCGGTGCGCGGTGGTGCTGGACGGTCTGACCGGTGCCGAGCAGCAGCTGTTGGCCGAGCTGCCGCAGATGATGGACGTCGACTGGTTGCAGGCGCGCGGGAACGAGCTGGGGATGCGTCCGCCGCAGGTGCGCAGGCTGCAGCGGCGCCTGTCCCGCGCCGGGGTGCTGGTGGATCTGCCCGCCGGCGCACCGGCGGGCCCGGACGAGCAGTACTGGCGGCTGGCCCGGGTGGCCGGGGCGAGACGGCCGCGGGACCGGAGCCGGGCGGTGGTGGAGCTCCACCACGCGGACCCGCTCGGGCTGCGGACCGGCGTGCTGCTCGCGCAGGCGGGGGTGGGCACGATCGTGGTCAGCGATCCGGGCCAGGTGCTGGCCGCGGACGTGCGCAGCGGGCCGTACCATCCGGACGATCTGGGTGAGCCCCGGCTGCGGGCCGCGCTCGGCCTGCTCCGCGGGGCGGCACCCCGGTTGCGCACGAGCACCCCGCCGGGCAGGCACCCGGACGTGACGCTGCTGGTGGACCATCACGTGGTCGACCCGGTGCCGGTGCAGCGGCTGCGGCGTGTGGGGCGCGCGCACCTGAGCGTGCTGGTCACCGAGGTGGCCGTGCGGGTGGGGCCGCTGGTGGCGGCGGGCGGGGGTGCATGCACCACCTGCCTGGAGCACTACCGGCGGGAGGAGGACGAGCGGTGGCCGGCAGTGGCGGCGCAGGCGGCGGTCCGCCCGGCCGGGGCGGTGGAGACGAGCCTGGGCTGGTGGGGTGCCATCACCGCGGCACAGCAGCTGCTCGCCCAGGTGGACGGACGCGAGGTGGCCGCCGAGTCGGCGACGCTGGAGCTGACCGCGTGGCAGGGCGTGCCGACCCGCACGCCGTGGGCGCCGCACCCGGACTGCGAGTGCCGTGCGCAGCAGCGCGGCCGGGCGCGGCCACCCTCACGCAGCTCCACGGCTGCGTGAGGGTGCCGGCGCGTACGGGTCGTTCTTGCGGGGGCGTCCGCGGCCGCGCTTGCGGGCGACCACGGCACCGTCGACGAAGACCTCACCACCCCAGACGCCCCACGGTTCGCGACGCTCGACGGCGCCGGCGAGGCACTCGGCCTTCAGCGGGCAGGAGGCGCAGAGCGCCTTGGCCGCCTCGACCTCGTCGGTGCGCTCGGCGAACCAGAGGTCCTGGGTGGAAGTGTCCTGACACGGCAGCTGGGTCTCGACGACACCGACCGGGTCGGTCAGCGCCGGGAAGGTCCAGCTGGTGGCGGAGCCTCCGCGGGACAGGTGATCGAGTACGGAGGTGTACTGCACGACGTGCTCCTGGTGCGAGTTCTGGATGGTCTGCCAGG
>CAZMDO010000149.1:0-6196 GCA_964564445.1 uncultured Ruaniaceae bacterium
GTGCCGCGACCCGCGGGCGTCCTCCCGTGCGCGCTCATCGGATCTCCTCCCGCCAGGTGGTGTCCAGGACCTGCCGGCGCACCCGCCGCCCGTACCAGAAGGCCACCACCAGCACCGTGCCGGTGATCACCAGCAGCAGGCCGGCACCGCCGACCCAGTGCGCGGTCAGCCCGAGCGGTACCGCCCGGGAGGTCTGCGGGGAGGTGGCCCGGACCAGGTCGGTCATCACCAGGGCCGCCACCCCGTAGCCGGCCAGCGCCCCGGCCAGCACCGCCGCCAGCTCCAGCCCGAGCAGCTCCGCCCGCCGGGTGCGGGCCTGCAGCGCCGAGCCGACCCCGACCGCACGCAGCACCACCACCTCACCGCGCCGGGCGGCGGCCTGGGCCAGGGCCACGGCCGCCACCGCCGGCAGCGCCAGCAGCAGGGCACACACCGCGGCGATCCAGTACACCGCCTGTGCGGGTTCGGCCACCGGGTCCTCGGCGCCGGACTCCGCCGTGGTCACCTGGGCACGCGGCCCGGCGAGCGTGGCGGCCGCAGCGGCGAGCGACGGTTGGTCCTCGGTGGCCAGCCAGACGGCGGACACCGCCCGGGCGTTGACCGTCTGGCGCAGCAGCGCGGCCTGCAGGCTGGGCAGGTCCACCAGCGCCGCCCGGGTGTCCGGGTTGCCGGGCACCACCGGGATCTGCCCGACCGCGTGCACCAGCAGGTCGGTGCCGGAGACGGTGAGCTCGGTACCGGTGGTCAGCACGTGGTCCGACCAGCCCGGCGTGACCAGCACCGGCAGGGCGGGCACCGGCCCCGGCGGCATGAACCGGACCACCTCCTCACCGATCGTCACCGTGTAGCCCAGGTCGATCGGCGTGGTGGTCGCGGTCAGGGTGAACGGACCGTCGCCGGGGATCACGCTCGCCCGGTCCGAGCGCAGCGGCAGCGTGGTCGGGTCCCATGGGGTGCCGGCCTGGTCGAGCAGGTCCTCCGCCCCGGCGGACAGGCCATCGATGCTCACCTGGTAGGTGGTGTCGATGAAGGCGGCATCGAGCACCACGTCCATCGCCACCACCCGCCAGGTGGCGCCGCCGGACGGCAGGTCGAAGGACAGCTCGGTGGTCACCGGGTCCCCGCGGCCCGCCTGCCCCGGGTCGCCCGCGGCGCCGGGAGCGGCGTCCTGGGCGCTCAGGCTCGGCAGGGACGCGGTCCGGGTGAGGATCTCGGCACCGTCCCAGAGCACGAGGCGCACGGTCACGCCACGACGCTGCGGACCGAAGGTGTCCGGCCCGGAGTCCGCGGCGGCCGTCACGGTCATCGTCAGCGTCTCGGTGCCCTCGGGCACCGCCATCCCGGCCAACGGGTCCTGCTCCGGCGCGAGCAGGGCAGCGGCCTGCTCCGGGTCGAGCACCGCCTCCGGTGCGGAGGATGCGGCGAGGTCGTCCACGCCCACCGCGGTGAGCGTGCCGGTGGAGTCCCCGGCCAGCACACTCTCCTGCACCACCGGTGCCACCGTGTCCGCCCCCGCGAGCCCGGCGTAGGCGGGTACGTCCCGCGGGTAGCCGGCGGCGACCGCGCTGCCCAGCTGGACCCGCACGTCCGCACCGTTGCTCACCTCGGCGGACATCGTGCGCAGCGAGTCCCAGGTGCCGGCGTAGGTGGCTGCCAGCGTGGCCACCCCGGAGGCCAGCACGATGAGGATCACCGGCACCGCGGTCAGCTGGATCCGCCGGGAGGCCTGCCGCAGCGCCGCGACCGCGGCATAGCCGGGCCGCCGGGAGGCCCGCTCGGCGAGGGCACGCAGCACCGGACCGGCCACGGCGACCGCCAGCAGCGCGCAGGCCAGCAGCGCCAGGGCGGGCCCGGACACGGCCAGCGGGTCGACCGCCGAGGTTCCCGGGACCAGCGGTGAGGCGTTCCGGGCGAACCGCCACAGTGTGAACGCCGCAGCCAGCGCGAGCAGCACCAGCACACCGGAAGCCATCAGCTGGGCCGACCGGCCGGACTCGCTGGTCGCCTCCAGCGCCCGCACGATCGCCCGTGCGTTCACCGCGGTGAGGATCGCCGCGGTCACCAGCGCTACCGCCACCGCCAGCAGCGCCGCCAGCAGCGGCTGCACCCCCGGCCGGGAGGCGAAGCCGGCCAGCACCACGGCCACCCCCACCAGCGCGCCCAGCCCCATCACCACGGCAGCCTCGACCGCTCCGGTGCCGATCAGCTGCCGGTAGGAGCCGCCGCGGGAGCGCAGCAGCCGGTTCTCCCGCTCCCGCACCGTGGCCAGCAGCCGGGCGATCTGCCAGGTCGCCACCAGCGAGACCAGCGCCACGATCACCAGCGGGACGGTCGCCGCGGCGCTGACCGACGCCAGCCCGGAGGACATGTGCGCCAGCGTGGCGTCCAGGGTGCCGGTGATGGTCAGCCCACGCACCGAGACCTCCGCCTCGTCCAGGGCGCCGGGCAGCGCCTGCAGCCCGTCGATCCAGGTGGTGACCGCAGCCGGTTCCAGCGGCGAGGGCGGGGCCACCACCCAGCGGGCGAACGGGTCCAGGTCGAGGGCGGCGATGTCGTCGGCAGGCACCAGCAACGGACCGTAGGCGGCCGGCAGCAACGGGTTGGTGCCGTGCTCGACGAGCAGGTCACCGCCCCAGTGCGGCGCCTGCGGGTCGTCCGGCTGCCACAGCCCGGTGACCTGCACCACCTGCTCGTCCGAGCCGATGGTCAGCTCGTCGCCCACGCCCACCGCCAGCGCCGCGGCCGCCTCGGCGTGCAGGGCACCCTGACCCGGACCGGAGGGCCAGTCGCCGGCGGTGAGCGTGGCCACCTCGGGCAGGTCGGCGTCGGCCAGCAGCACCACGTCGGCGTCCGCGCCGGCCACCGCCAGCGGCGGGGTGTGCACGGTGCCGGTGACCATCGCGCCGGGCAGGTGCTCGGTGACGACGGCACGCACCGTGGCGTCCTGGGCGTCCCGGTCCGGGGCCACCCGGGTCTGCACCGTCGTGGTGGCGGCGGAGCCGTCGCTGGTGGCGAGCACGGCCTGCACGGCCGAGGCCGACGAGGTGGACAGGTAGGTGACCGTGCCGGCCAGGGCGATCGTGATCAGTGCCGCCATCGCACCCAGCACCGCCACCAACGGCGCATGCGCGCGCGTCCGCGCCACAGCGAATCTCAGGCGATGCAAGCCTTCACCCCTCAGCCCCGAGTCGTGGGTCGGTGCAGTCTATCCCGGAATGGCCGACGCTCTGTCAATGCTTCACGTCGGGAGAGTCTGGACCGTCAGCGGCTGCCGTGGCGAGCAGGCGGTGCACGTGCTTGGCGAGCACGTCGGTCTCCACGTTCACCCTCTCGCCCACCCTCCGGCTGCCGAGCGTGGTCGCGGCCAGGGTCGCCGGGATCAGCGACACCTCCAGGTAGTCCTCGCCGACGGCGGAGACGGTCAACGACACCCCGTCCAGGGCGACCGAACCCTTCAGCGCCACCTGCGGGGCCACCGACGCCGGCAGCTCCAGGCGGACCACCTCCCAGGCCTCGCCCGGACGACGCTGGAGCACCGCTGCCGTGGTGTCCACGTGCCCGAGCACCAGGTGTCCGCCGAACCGGCCGTCGGCGGGCATGGCCCGTTCGATGTTCACCTGGTCCCCGGCAGCACGCCCGCCGAGCGTGCTGCGGTCCAGCGTCTCGGCCATCACGTCAGCGGTGAAGGTCTCCCCGTCCAGCCCGGTCACGGTCAGGCACACCCCGTCCACCGCGATCGAGTCCCCGGGCCGGGCGTCGGAGCAGCCCACGGGTGCGTGCACGGTCAGCACCGCCGACTCCCGGCCACGCCGGAGGTGGACCACGGTGCCGAGCTCCTCGACGATCCCGGTGAACATCACCTCTGATCCTACGGTCGATCCCGCCCCGACCTGACCCCAGTGCGCCACGGGCGGCCCACGACCGGTGCTGAGGCGTCAGCTCGCGGACCGGGGGCGGGCCCGCGACGGGGGCACCTGGTCCCGGAGCGCAGCCACCGCCGTCAGCAGCCGCTCCCGCAGCGCGTTCGCCCGCCCGGTGAACTCCCGCTGGGCGGCCACGTAGGTCGCCTTGCCCGCCGCCGTCTCGATCGGCACCGGCTCGTACCCCCAGTCCCGCAGGTCGTAGGGGGAGGCGCGCATGTCCAGCTCCCGGATGTCCCGGGCCAGCTCGAAGCAGTCCAGCAGCAGCTCGCCGGGCACCGCCGGACCCAGCTTCATCGCCACCCGGTAGGTGTCCATGTTGGCGTGCAAACAGCCCGGCTGCTCCAGCTGCAGCTGCGAGGCCCGGTCCAGCTGCCGCTCGTTGCGCGGCACCGCGTCGTCGGTGAAGAACCGGAACGCATCGAAGTGCGTGCAGCGCAGCGGGTGGGAGCGGACCACCTCGTCGGTGCCCTGAGCGCCCAGCCGCAGCGGCACCTGGGCGTGCCGGACCCGACGGCTGCGGTAGACCATCGCCCACTCGTGCAGCCCGAAGCAGGTGTACCGGCCCGGACGCTCCAGGGTCCGGCCGAGCAGCTCGCGCGCCCACGCCACCCCCTCGCCACGGTCGGCCAGGAACCCGGTCACGTCCAGCGACGCGCGTCCCGCACCGTCCACGCGGTACCAGCGCCAGCCGGCCCGGTCCGCTGCGCCGGCGAGCAGCACACCCGCGCCCGGGTGCCAGCGGCGCAGCTGTGCCGGCCGGGTCGGGTAGTAGGTGAACAGGAAGTCCTCCACCGGGTGCGCCTCGCCGCGCTGCCGGCGCTCGCGGTGGGCGCGGGTGAGGGCGTCGGCGCGCTCGGCGTGCGCGGCGGCCTGCTCGCGCCAGGTCCCCTCCGTCAGCACGACGGCGGAGCTCACCGGGGCGGTCATCGTCGCCCCGGGGCGTGCGGGTCGGGCCAGCGGCCCTCCGGGCCGGGAGCCGCAGCAGCCGGCGGGGCGCCCACGGTCCGTACTGCCGCACCCGGGGGCGGTGGGCTGGCCCAGGTGGGCTGCGCCGTCCGGCTGTGCCCGGGTGAGCCCGGGTGCGGGGGAGGTGGGCTGACCGGGGTGGGCTGCGCCGTCGGGCCGGTGCGGATCAGCGCGTGCATCGCCCGCTCGAACGGCCCCTGCCCCCAGAGCAGCTGCCAGGCGGTGGCGAGCACGAACGTGCCCAGCACCAGGGCGACCAGCGGCCAGTTCGACTCCGGGTACCAGACCGCGTCCTCGCCGAGGATCCGGATGTAGACGATGTGCAGGCTGTACACCGTCAGCGACATCGCCCCGCTCGCGCTGACCGGGGTGAGCAGCACCCGCAGCACCGTGGGGCGGGTGAGCAGCAGGCACAGGCCGACCACGGCCACCGCCACCCCGGTGTTGCCGACCATCTCCACGGCGGAGTCGGTGTGCGGCTGCGTGCTCACCAGCACAGCGGTGAACGTGCCCGGGGCCGGTCGGAGCAGCTCCTGCAGCAGCGCACCCGTGCCGTAGCCGACGACCGCCGCGGCGACGCCCGCCCCGAGCAGCACCAGCTGGGTGCGCACGCTGCGCAGCGCCGCCCGGCCCACCGCCAGGCCGACCAGCAGGTAGGCGATCCAGCTGACCGCCGGGTAGTAGCCGGTGAGCAGCTCGCCCACCCCGGGCACGATCCGCCACAGCGACGCCTCGCCGATCTCCTGCCGCACCGCCAGCACCGGCAGCTGAGCCACCAGCAGGATGCCCACCGCCCAGGCCAGCAGCCGCGGGGTGGCGGTCTTGAGGAAGGGCAGCATGAGCACGAACATCACCGCGTACGCCGGCAGGATCACCGCCACCGGGGTGCCCACGAACGTCAGCGCCCAGCCGAGCAGGTAGAGCACCAGGGAGCGCTTCACGATCCGGATCCGCTGCCGCTGCCACTCCACCTCGTCACCGGAGACGAGCGCGCGGCGGGTCATGAACGCCAGCCCCACCCCGGCGAGCAGCGCGAACAGTGCCGACGGGCGGCCGTCGGCGATGAAGAACCAGCCGGTCGGGGTGAGCCAGCCGGTGTGCCGCTCCAGGCCCAGGTGCGCGACGAACATCCCGAGGATCGCCAGTCCTCGGGCCGTGTCCACCCCTACGATCCGCTGCACCGCACCAGGCTAGACGACGCACCGGTGGTGCGGCTCTCCGCGTGCGCGACGGGAGGCCGTCAGTACACTCGCGATATGGCACGCGACGGCAGCTACACCCACGGGCACCACCCGAGTGTGCTGGCC
>CAZMDO010000150.1:0-6135 GCA_964564445.1 uncultured Ruaniaceae bacterium
TGGGCGAAGAGGTGCTGGAGATCAACGTCACCCCGGACCGCGGCTACTGCTTCGCCATGCGCGGGATCGCCCGGGAGTACGCCCACTCCACCGGCGCCACCTTCACCGATCCGGTGCTGAGCACCCGCGTGCCCGAGTTCACCACCGATGCGTTCGCGGTGACCGTGCACGACGAGCGGCCGATCCACGGGGTGGGCGGCTGCGACCGGTTCGTGGCCCGGATCGTGCGCGGCATCGACCCGGCTGCGCAGACCCCCGCCTGGATGGCCAGCCGGCTGCGGCAGGCCGGGATGCGGCCGATCTCCCTGGTGGTGGACATCACGAACTACGTGATGCTCGACCTGGGCCAGCCGATCCACGCCTACGACCTGGACACCCTGGCCACGCCGATCGTGGTGCGCCGCGCCCGCGCCGGGGAGCAGCTGACCACCCTCGACGACGTCAGCCGCACCCTGGACGCCGAGGACCTGCTGATCACCGACTCGGCCGGCGGTCCCGGCGCCCGCGTGCTCGGCCTGGCCGGGGTGATGGGTGGTGCGCAGACCGAGGTCAGCGGCTCCACCACCGCGGTGCTGGTGGAGGCCGCGCACTTCGACCCGATCAGCGTGGCCCGCACCGCCCGCCGGCACAAGCTGCCCAGCGAGGCGGCCAAGCGGTTCGAGCGCGGGGTGGACCCGGCGCTGCCGCCGGTGGCCGCGCAGCGGGTGGTGGACCTGCTGGTCGAGCTTGCCGGTGGGGTGGCCGAGGACGCCGCCACCGACCTGGACCGCACGAAGGCCCCGGCGCCGATCGAGCTGGACGCGGACCTGCCCGGCCGGCTGGTCGGGGTGGACTACACCGCCGAGGAGGTGGCCGAGACGCTGCGCGCGCTGGGTGCCACCGTGACCCAGGCCGAGGTCCCGGAGGGTGAGGGCGGTCGCCGCGCGCTGCGCGCCCCGCACCTGCGCGTCCTGCCACCCAGCTGGCGCCCGGACCTGACCGTGCCGGCCGACCTGGTGGAGGAGGTGGTGCGGTTGCGCGGGTACGACCAGGTGCCCTCGGTGCTGCCCACCGCCCCGTCCGGCGGCCGCGGCCTGACCCGGGCCCAGCGCACCCGGCGTGCCGTCGCCCAGGCGCTCGCCGAGGCGGGTCTGGTGCAGGTGCTCACCTACCCGTTCATCGCCCCCGCGCGGCACGACGAGCTCGGCCTGGCCGAGGGGGATGAGCGCCGCCGCGCGGTGCACCTGGCGAACCCGCTCTCGGACGCCCAGCCGGCGATGCGCACCAGCCTGCTGGACTCGCTGGTGGATGCGGCGGTGCGGAACATCGGCCGGGGGATGACCGACCTGGGCATCTACGAGGTCGGGTCGGTCACCCTGCCCGACGGCGCAGCCCACCCCTCCCCGCTGCCTCCCCTGGGCGAGCGGCCCAGCGACGAGGCGCTCGCGCAGGTGCGCGAGGCGGTGCCGGACCAGCCGGTCCGGGTGGCCGGCATCCTGGCCGGCAACCGGGTCCCCGCCGGGGTACTCGCTGCCGCTCGCAGCGCCGACTACGCCGATGCCATCGAGCTCGCCCAGCTGGTCGCCCAGCGGGCCGGTGCCCGGGTGCAGGTGGCTGCCGAGACGGACAGGGCGCCGTGGCACCCGGGCCGGTGCGCCCGGCTGACGGTGGCCGGCGGCGCGGTGGCCGGCTACGCCGGTGAGCTGGCGCCGAAGGTCACCCAGGCGCTCGGGCTGCCGGCCCGCACGGTGGCCTTCGAGGTGGACCTGGACGTGCTGCTGGCCGCGGCACCGACCGAGCCGGCCCAGTACCGGCCGGTGTCCACGTTCCCGGCGGCCAAGGAGGACATCGCCCTGGTGGTGCCCGCCGCGGTGCCCGCCGCCGAGCTGCTGGCCACCGTGCAGGAGGCCGGCGGAGAGCTGGCCGAGGAGGTGCGGCTGTTCGACGCCTACACCTCCGACTCCCTCGGCGAGGGTCGCAAGTCGCTGGCGTTCTCGCTGCGGCTGCGCGCCGCGGACCGCACGCTGACGGCGGCGGACACCGCCGCCGTGCGCGAGGCCGTGGTGGCGCTGGCCGGGGAACGGTTCGGCGCCGAGCTGCGCAGCTGACGGCCGGTCAGGGGATGAGCAGCACCTTGCCGGTGGTCGCGCGGCCCTCCAGCGCCCGGTGCGCCTCGGCGGCGTCGGCCAGCGGGTAGCGGGCACCGATGCGCACAGCCAGCGTGCCGGTGCGGGCGGCGGCGAACACCGACCCGGCCCGGAAGCGCCGCTCCTCGGGGTCGGCGATGTAGTGCGCCAGGGTGGGCCGGGTGACGAACAACGACCCGGCCCGGTTCAGCCGCTGCAGGTCGAACGGCGGCACCTGCCCGCTCGCGCCACCGAAGAGCACCAGCATGCCCCGGGTGCGCACGCTGGCCAGGGAGGCGTCGAACGTGTCCTTGCCCACGCCGTCGTACGCGACATCGACCCCGACCCCGCGGGTGAGCTCACGCACCCGGGCGGGCAGCTCGGTGGTCAGGTCGGCCAGCTCGGTGTAGCGGATCACCTCCCAGGCGCCGGCACCGCGGGAGAGGTCTTCCTTCTCGGCGGTGGACACGGTGGTGATCACTCTCGCGCCAGCCGCCACCGCCAGCTGGGTGAGCAGCAGGCCCACGCCGCCGGCGCCGGCGGTGACCAGCACGGTCTGGCCCGGTTCCAGGGCGACCACGCCGTCGGTGAGCATCTGCGCGGTCATCCCCTGCAGTGCGAGAGCAGCGGCGGTCGCCGTGTCCAGCGCATCCGGCACCGGCAGCGCCTGAGCGGCGTCCACCAGCACCTGCTCGGCGTAGGAGCCGGTGACGCTGCTGGCCCAGGCCACCCGGTCGCCCTCGGCCACCTGGGTGACGCCCTCGCCCACGGCGCTGACCACCCCGGCACCCTCCAGGCCGGGCACCAGCGGGAAGTCCATCGGGTAGACACCGCTGCGGTGGTAGGTGTCGATGAAGTTCACCCCGATGGCCTCGGTGCGCACCAGCACCTGGCCGGGACCGGGCTCCGGTGCGGGCCGCTCGAGGTACTGCAGGACGTCCGGGCCGCCGGCCTCCGGTGCTTCGATCACGTTCATGCCCCCAACCTACGCCGCCGCGGGAGGCCGCTGCTGCGGGCCTGGTGGCGGGTCCGGTGCGTGGGCTGTGCGGCCGACCCGTGGGCTATCCGGCCGGGCGGATGCCGTGCCGAGCGAGCCAGGACAGCCAGGTCGCCGGCCAGGAGGCCACCGGTTCCGGTTCGTCGGTGGCCAGGCCGAGACCGTGCCGGCCGGTCGGGTAGACGTGCAGCTCCACCTCCGCACCCGCATCCCGCCAGGCAGCAGCGGCCAGCAGCGAGTTCTGCACCGGCACCGCCTCGTCGTCGGCGGTGTGCCAGCACAGCAGCGGCGGCACGCCGGCATCGGCGCGCCGCTCCAGGCTGAGCCCCGCGGCCAGCTCCTCCGGGGCGTCCTCGCCGAGCAGGTTCAGCCGGGAGCCGATGTGCGTGCGGTGCACCAGTGAGGCCACCGGGTAGGCCAGGGTGAGCAGGTCCGGCCGACGCACCGCCGCAGGGTCCAAACCGGCGCGGGCAGCCACCAGGGCACGTTCGGCGTCGGTGGCGGTCGCTGCAGTCCCGGCCAGGTGCCCGCCGGCGGAGAACCCGACGACGGCGAGCGGTCCGGTCACGTCTCCGTGCACGCCGGCACGCAGGTCCGCCAGCGCCAGCAGCACCTGCTCCAGCGCATCCGGGTGGCGGGCCGGGGCGACCGGGTAGTCCAGGTGACCGGCCGGGATACCGGCTGCGGTGAGGAAGTCGGTGACACCGGGACCCTCGTGGTCGGAGCGGTGGGCGTACCCGCCGCCGGGGAGCACGAGCACGAACCCGGTGGCACCGGCGGCGGTCAGCTGGGCGGCGCGGGGGTGCAGGTGCAGGGGGACACGTTCGGTGGACATGACCGCCCAGCGTAGCGACGCCGGCGCGGCGGTCCTGAACCAGTTCGTAGACTGGGCCGGTGCGCACGGTACTGAACGTGATCTGGCTCCTGCTGGCCGGGCTGGAGCTGGCGATCGCCTATGCCATCGCGGGCCTGATCTGCTGCATCCTCATCATCACCATCCCGTGGGGCATCGCCTCGTTCCGGATCGCCGGGTACGTGCTCTGGCCGTTCGGGCGGGAGATCACCCGGCGCGCCGATGCCGGGCTCGGGTCGGCCCTGGGCAACATCGTCTGGTTCCTCTTCGCCGGCTGGTGGCTGGCGATCGGGCACGTGGTCACCGCGTTCCTGCTGGCGATCACGATCATCGGGCTGCCGCTGGCGTGGGCGAACCTCAAGCTGATCCCGATCACGCTCACCCCGCTCGGTCGGCAGATCGTCGACACGCACCGGCCGTTCGCGTCCTGAGCCGGACCGGTCAGCGGCGGGCAGCGATGGCAGCGAAACTCGCCCCGGTGATCGCCGCCAGGTCGCCCGGCGCCAGGGACACGTCGAACCCGCGCCGCCCGCCGGAGACGTACACCCGGGTCAAGCTCTCCGCGCTGGCGTCGATCACGGTGGGCAGCGGGGTGCGCTGACCCAGCGGGGAGATACCGCCGGTCACGTACCCACTGGAGCGCTGTGCATCGGTGGGCGAGGCCATCGTGGCCTTCTTCTGCCCGAACGCCTGGGCCACCGCCTTCAGGTCCAGGGACTCGGCCACCGGCACCAACGCCACAGCCAGCCCGCTGTGCCTGGGGAGCCCGTCCACGCGGACAACCAAGGTCTTGAACACTGCCGCGGGATCGACCCCGAGCGCCTCGGCGGCCTCCAGGCCGAAGGAGAGGTCGCTGCGCGGGTCGTGAGCGTAGGTGTGCACCTCGAACGCGACGCCGGCGGCGGTCAGCGCCATCGTGGCCGGGGTCGCCGAGGCCTTCGCGCGGGCCATCACGCCGGGCCGGTCACCGTGACGCTCACCGTGGTCGCGTCCCCGCTCCACTCGGTGATGATGAGCACCAGCGGGCCGGCCGGGGTCTGCGCGGACAGCAGCGGGTCGTAGTCGTCACCGGCGTAGTCGCGGTCGTCGTTGATGTGCTGGCGGCCGCCGGAGTCGATCGTGACCAGTACCGGGTCGCCCCCGGTGGAGTCGCGCACGTCCACGGTGTACTTGCCCGCCTCCGCGATGTCCACGACGGCGACCCACGGCTGCCCGTCCGGCACGCTCGCACTCACCGGCACCCCGATCGCGACGTGGTCGGTCACCGGGGCCGAGGTAGCGGTGAACGAGGTGGTCGCGCCGCTGACCTCCTCGATCACCACGGTGTAGTCCCCGGCCGGAAGCGTCGGCACGGCCAACGGGTCCAGTGAGGTGCCACCGACCAGCTCGGACAGGTCGCGACCCCGGTCGTCGCTGGAGTACACGCTGTCCCCGGCATCGTCGAGCACGCTCAGCGTCAGGTCCACCGCGCCACCGTCGCCGCGCAGGTCGACCGCCAGCGTGGCGTCCGCGCTCAGGCTGAGGTCGCCCTCGTACCGGCCGCCGGCGTCGAGGGTCTCGGCCGTCTCGCCGTCGGCAGCGAACGTGCCGGTCACCACGGTCCCGGACCCCGGTGAGGCGGTCGGCGGCAAGGTCGGGTCGGGGTCCTCCTCGCCACCGGGGGAGCCGATCAGCCACCAGCCCAGGCCGGCGACCAGCATCACCGCGAGCACCACCAGCGAGGCGACCGCCGCCGTCCCGCCGGGCGTACCGCGCACCCCGGCACCGAACACCTTGGTGCCGTCGTCGTCGCGCGGCTGCGCGGCCGGCCCCCACGGCTGGTTGCCCAGCCAGGCCTCGCCCGGGGTCCCCGGGGCGACCATCACGTCCGGCCGGTGGCTCAGCTCGGCCAGGTAGGGGTAGTCCTCGCGGGCGGTGGCCGCGCCGTGCTCCTCCTCCTCGGCGGGCAGCGCGGGGGCGTAGTACTCGGTCCAGGAGTCCCCGTCCCAGTACCGTTGCTGGTTCGCACCCGTGGGGTCCGGGTACCAGCCCGCCTCTTGCTCGTCCACCAGCCCATCGTAGGCAACGCGGGCGACGGCGGAGCTCACCGGGGCGGGGGAGGAGTCACCATGGCGCCGGGCGCGCTCGGGCGCGCTCGGGCGGCTCGGCACCGCGAACGGTGACTCGTGCCCCCCGGTCAC
>CAZMDO010000151.1:0-6132 GCA_964564445.1 uncultured Ruaniaceae bacterium
CCGAGCCGGATCCAGGCGTTCGCGACGCCGGAGACCCCCACGCCGAGGAAGCACCAGAGCGCGAGCCGGGAGTACCGGGAGGCGGCCGGGGCCAGGGCGCCGCCGAGCCGGCGGGCGGACAGCGCCAGCACCGCCAGGCCACCCACCCACAGCGCCGCGAACAGCACGTGCAGGTACAGACCGGTCATGCCCAGCTCGTGGTTGGCCGCCCCGGAGGCGTGCCCGGTGGTGGCGATCGGCACCAGCACCGCCAGCGCCCCCACGGCGGCCAGCAGCGCGGTGCCGTACCCGGCGACCGCCACCGTCAGCACCGAGACCACCGCGGCGAGGATCGCCGCCACCAGTGCGGCCCGTCCGGAGGAGATCTGGGTGAGGTAGAAGGCCAGCTCGTCCCCGAAGTTCTCCCCACCGATCGCCCGGCCGGCCACGTTCGCGTACCCAAAGAACAGGTCGAGCACGAGCAGCGCCGCCCAGAGGGGACCTGAGACGGACACCACACGTGCCGCCGTCGACCAGGCCGGGGAGGTGCGCGGCAGCAGGAACAGCAGGGCGCCCAGCCCCCCGATGGTGCCCGCAGCGGCGAGCTGCCAGGCCACGGTGACCAGCGGCCGGCCCCAGCGCACCACGGCGCCGGAGTCGGCGATCAGGGTGGGCGCAGCCGCGCCGGAGAACGCCAGACCGGCCACGCACGCGAGCAGCGCAGCGGGCACGGCCGCCCCCACCCAGCGGGCGGGGGTGGGCTCTCTCACCGGCGCCGACGGCGCAGCCACCTTGGTCACGCTCCGAGCCTAATCCGCCGCGGTCGATGGGCAGTCCTTCCCATCGGTGCCGGCTGGGTCCTCAAGGCTCGGCTGGCATAATCGCTGCGCGTACCGCCCGACCGCCGTCCCGAGTGGGAGACCATGTCCAGTCCCGTAGCCGCGCACCTCGCGCCCGCGACCTCGCCGATCTCCTATGACGACGGCCAGCGCGCCACCACGCTGCTCGGCCAGATCGGGCGGGTGTTCGACCAGCGCATCGTCGGCCAGCAGGGACTGCGCACCGCGCTGGTGAGCTGCCTGCTCGCCGGCGGCCACGTGCTGCTGGAGTCGGTGCCGGGCCTGGCGAAGACCACCGCGGCGCAGACCCTGGCGGACTCGGTGACCGGGTCCTTCCACCGGATCCAGTGCACCCCGGACCTGATGCCGAACGACATCGTCGGCACCCAGATCTACAACTACGCCACCGGGGAGTTCTCCACCCAGCTCGGCCCGGTGCACGCGAACCTCGTGCTGCTGGACGAGATCAACCGGTCCTCGGCGAAGACCCAGTCGGCGATGCTGGAGGCGATGCAGGAGCGGCAGACCTCGATCGGTGGCGAGATGTACCCGCTGCCGAAGCCGTTCATGGTGCTCGCCACCCAGAACCCGATCGAGGAGGAGGGCACCTACGTCCTCCCCGAGGCGCAGATGGACCGGTTCCTGATGAAGGAGGTGCTCACCTACCCGGCCCCGGACGAGGAGGTGGAGATCCTCGACCGGATCGAGTCCGGGTCGATGACCGCACCGCTGACCGCGCAGCCGATCACCGTGGCCGACGTGCTGTTCCTGCAGTCGCTGGTGACCAAGGTGTACGTGGACACCTCGATCAAGCAGTACATCGTGGCGCTGATCAACACCACCCGCGGTGGTGGCCCGCGCCCGCTGCCGAACCTGAACCAGCACGTGCGGGTGGGCGCCAGCCCGCGTGGTGGCATCGCCCTGATGCGCATCGCCCAGGCGCTGGCGCTGCAGGCCGGCCGTGCCTACGTGGTGCCCGACGACGTGAAGGCGCTCCGGCACTCGGTGCTGCGCCACCGGATCGTGCGCACCTACGACGCGCTGGCCAACAACGTGGCACCGGAGTCGCTCATCGACGCCGTGTTCGCCGCCGTCCCCAGCCCGTGACCGACGCGGCCGGGCGCTGAGCGACCGGCCGAGACACCCAGCGAACGAGGAGCACGCCCGTGGCTTCGACCACCTCCCGGTTGGCCAAGGTTCGAGCCCGGCTCGACCTGCCGACCGTCCGGCGTGCCTCCGGCCTGCTGGAGGGCCGGCACCGGTCCATCTACTCCGGGCACGGCCAGGACTTCGACGAGATGGCCGAGTACCAGTTCGGCGACGACGTCTCCGACATCGACTGGAAGGCGAGCGCCTCCTACGGGCTGCCGGTGATCCGCCGGTTCGTGCGGGACTCGAACCTGGCGATGGTGATCGCCGTGGACACCGGCCGGAACATGGCCGCGACCGCACCGGACGGCGGCCCGAAGACCGAGATCGCCATGTTCGCCGCCGAGGTGGTCTGCTTCCTCGCCCGCTCCCGCGGGGACACGGTCGCGCTGGTGGCCGGGGACGAGCAGCGGATCGTGCAGATCCCGGCCCGCGGCGGCACCGAGCACATCGAGACGCTGCTGCGCCGGGTGGAAGCGATGTTCGAGCTGGAGGCACCGGCCAGCGACCTGAACCGGGTGCTGGACCGGGTGCTGACCTGGTTCAACCGCCGGTCCCTGGTGGTGCTGATCACCGACGAGGCGCGGCCCCAGCCCGAGCACGAGCTGGCGCTGAAGCGGCTGCGCACGCGGCACGAGGTGATGGTGATCCAGGTGGGGGACGCGGTGCCGACGATGTTCGGCGACCAGCCGATCGACGACGTGGACGTGCACCTGGAGATCCCCGAGTACATGCGCTCGGACAAGGCGCTGGCCGCCGAGGCCCGGGCCGTGGCCGAGCAGCGCCGTGAGGAGGTCCGCACCCTGCTGCGCCGCCAGGGGGTCCAGGGTGTGGTGGCCAACAGCGAGGACCAGCTGATCGACGCACTGATCGACCTGCTCCGGAGGCAGCGCCGTGTTCGCCACTGAGCAGCTGCTGACCACGGTGGGCTCCGCCGTCGAGCCGGTGACCGCAGCCCCGGCGGGGCTGCTGCTGGCCGCACCGGTGAACGAGCCGGTGCCGCCGGCCGCCTACTCCACCTGGGTGTGGATCCTGGGCCTGGTGCTGCTCGCGCTGATCGCCGCCTGGTACTGGTTCGTCTTCTACCACACCCGCAAGCGCCCGGCCCGGGACGAGGCGGGCCGCGGGGACGCCTACGCCTCGCTGCGCACCTCCTCGCTGGCCGAGGTGGACGCCGCCGAGACCCGCTACCGGGACGGCGAGTCCGACCTGCGCGGCCTGCACCTGGACCTCAACCACATCCTGCGGGAGTTCGCCAGCGGCCGGCTGCGGATGGACACCAGCTCGCTCACCGTGGGTGAGCTGGCCACCCTGGAGGGCACCGACCGGCTCACCGACCTGCTCGCCGACTACCAGGAGCCCGCGTTCGCGGCCGACTCCGACGCGCAGGCGCTCGCCGCCACGCAGCACGCCCGGGCGGTGATCAGCCAGTGGTGACCTCGACGCTGCTGCACGGCTGGGCGATCCCGGTGGTGGTCGCCGTGGTGGTCCTCGCCCTGGTGCTGGGCTGGTTCGCCCGGTCCGCCCGCCAGGAGCGGCGCCGGGTGACCTGGGTGGCGAACGCGGCCTACCTGACCACGCTGCCCTCGTTCCGCGCCCGCCTGTCCCGCTACCGGCTGTTCCTGCTCGGTCTGGCGGTGGTGCTGGTGGGCACCTCGGTGGTCACCGGCATCCTCATCGCCCGGCCGGTGGACAAGGAGACCCGCGCCGAGGAGCTCGCCACCCGCGACATCGTGCTCTGCCTGGACGTCTCCGGGTCGATGATCGAGTACGACACCGAGATCGTGCAACGCTTCCTGGAGCTGCTGCCCAGCTTCCACGGCGAGCGGATCGCCCTGTCCATCTTCAACTCCACCTCGCGCACGGTGTTCCCGCTCACCGACGACTACACGTTGGTGGAGGAACAGCTGACCGAGGCGGCCGAGGCGCTCGACTTCGACGTCGACTCCCTGGACGACTGGTCCTACGACCCGGCCGCCCTGGACCGGCTGCTGCACTTCCTCGCCGGCACCGAGGGGATGGGCCAGGACGCCTCCTCCCTGGTCGGCGACGGGCTCGCCACCTGCGCGATGGCGTTCGACCTGGCGGACGAGGAACGCTCCCGGTCGATCATCCTGGCCACCGACAACGAGGTGTTCGGCGACCCGCTGTACACGCTGCCGGAGGCCGCCGAGCTGGTCACCGAGCGTGGCATCACCCTGCACGGCTTCTACGCCGGCGAGGTGACCTCCACCTCCGCGGCGCAGGAGAAGGAGTACCGGGACGCGGTGGAGGCGAGCGGCGGGCTCTTCTTCGCCAGCGACGACCCCGGCGCCGTGCAGGGGATCATCGACCAGATCACCGCCCAGCAGGCGGTGGACCTCGAGGCCGACCCGGACGTGATCATCACCGACCGGCCGGAGCAGTACTTCCGGTGGCTGGTGGTGGCCCTGGGCCTGTACCTCGTGGTGGTCTGGAGGTTGCGCTCATGACGCTGCGGATGATGTGGCCGCTGTGGCTGCTGCTGGTGATCTTCCTGCCGCTGCTGGCGCTGACGGTGTGGAAGATCCGTGGCTCCAGCGGTGAGCGGCGGCGGGACTGGATCCGCCGGACCGCGCTGGTGCTGTGCGCGCTGACGATCGGGCTCACCCCCGCGATCCCCCGCACCGACACCGACGCGCTGGTCTCCAACGTGGAGATGTTCTTCGTGGTGGACCGCACCGGGTCGATGGCCGCCGAGGACTACAACGGCGACCAGGCGCGGCTGGTCGGGGTGCGCCAGGACCTGATCGCTCTCACCGAGGCGATGCCGGCCGCCCGGTACACGATCATCGGGTTCGACTCCCAGGCGACCCAGCAGCTGCCGATGACCACCGACTCCCGGGCGGTGCGCACCTGGGCGGAGACGGTCACGCAGGAGATCACGAACTACTCGGCGGGCTCCTCGATCGACCGGCCGCTGGATGAGCTGACCCGCTCGCTCACCTCCGCGGCCGAGCGCAACCCGGGGAACGTGCGGCTGGTGTTCCTCTTCTCCGACGGGGAGAACACCGACGGGTCGGCCTCCGAGGCGGGTGAGCAGTTCCGTTCCTTCGCCGAGCTGCAGCCGCTGGTGGACGGCGGTGCGGTGCTCGGCTACGGCACCGCGGAGGGCGGCACCATGCGCTCCTACGACGGCACCGCCGACACCGGTTTCGGCACCGACGCCCCGTACATCACCGACGGCACCGGGCAGCCCGCGGTCTCCCGCATCAACGAGGACAACCTGCGGACCGTGGCCAACCAGCTCGGGGTGCAGTACGTGCACCGGATCGAGCCGGGCCCGGTGGAGGACCTGGTGGCGGGTGTGGACGTGGCCCAGATCACCGCGGACGGCCGGCGGGACGTGACCAGCTACGAGGACGTGTACTGGCCGTTCGCGGTGGCACTGGCGCTGCTGCTGGTCTGGGAGGCGTGGGACCTCACCCGGGAGGTGCCCAAGTCCGGGCGGAAGCGGCCCAAGGATGTCCCGACCGGTGCCCGGTCGGGAGAGAAAGAGCTGTCCGCTGCAGGGAGCCGACGATGAGCATCGACCTGTTGCCCCCACCGGGGGAGTTCCGCACCACCCAGGAGATCCGGGACGCGAAGCTCGCGGAGAAGCTGGCGCGGCGGCGCAAGCTGATGCTGCTCTGGTCGGCGCCGGTGGTGCTGGTGGTGTTCCTTGCGGCCGCGAAGCTGCTCAGCGCCGTGCTGCTGAACCTGGCCGGCACCAGCGCGTACGAGAAGCAGAACTACGTGACCGCCACCGACCGGTTCTCCTCGTTGGCGTTCTTCAACGTCGTCGAGCCGTGGAAGGCGCCGTTCAACGAGGGCACCGCCGTGTACGCCAGCGGCGACTTCTTCACCGCGAAGGAGCACCTGGACGTGGCGCTCGGTCTGGTGCCCACCGCACCGGAGGGGGAGCCACGTGGGGAGGAGGAGTGCATGGTGCGCACCAACTACTCCCTGGCCTTGGAGGGGCTGGGCGACGAGGCGATGCTCGCCTCCGACTTCGCCATGGCCACCGACTACTACGACCAGGCGCAGACCATGCTCGCCGACTGCGGCGAGTCCGGCGGCAACGGTGGGGAGCAGGCCCAGCAGGCGGAGGAGCGCCAGCAGCAGAGCCAGGAGGAGTCCCAGCAGCAGCAGGAGCAGCAGGAGCAGG
>CAZMDO010000152.1:0-6113 GCA_964564445.1 uncultured Ruaniaceae bacterium
GCCTCAGTGTGACGAATGTGCCTCCGTAGGCGGGGGCGGGGCGGCGAGGCACCAGCGCACCGGGGCACCAGCGCTAGGCGGCCACCACCCAGACTGCGGCGGTCGCGGCCGCGCTCAGGGCACTGCCTCCGGCGACCAGCTCCTCGTCCAGGCCCAGCCCGGCGTCGGTGATCTCCCGCAGCAGGTCCGGCTCGGTGTCGCTGATCCGGGCGATCCGCACCCGCACACCGGGCAGCACCTCGTCCAGCCGGTGCGCGGGCGGGGTGACCACCCGGCCGTCCAGCTGGGGGATCGGGTCGCCGTGCGGGTCCCGCAGCGGCGTGCCCAGGTGGGCGTCCATCCGGCGCATCAGCAGCGGGGAGACCGAGTGCTCCAGACGTTCGGCGTCCTCGTGCACCTCGTCCCAGCCGTAGTCGAGCGCCAGGGCCAGGTAGGTCTCGATGAGCCGGTGCCGCCGCACCATCGCCAAGGCTGCCACCTGCCCGGACTCGGTCAGGGTGACCCGCCGGTAGGGCTGGTAGTTCACCAGGCCCGCGGCCGCGAGCCGCTGCACGTTCTCGGTCACGGTCGGCGCCCCCACACCCAGCCGGGCCGCCAGCTCGGAGGCGGACGCACCCGGCTGGCCCCACTCCCCCAGGTTGTAGATCGCCTTCAGGTAGTCCTGGGTGACCATCGACTCCGGAAGCTCGACGTCCTCCAGGGAGACCGCCTCGTCCGCCGCCACCTCACGGTGGTGGCACCGGGCTCCGGGGCGCAGGCCCAGCCCGTGGCAGGTCAGCTCCGCACCCGCGGCTCCGGAGGAGCCGGCCGCCGTGGCCACTAGAACACCGTGAGCCAGGCGTCACCGAGCCCGATCAGCGCGCCGGCCACCACGAGCAGGTACCAGAGCACGGTGATCAGCCAGGCATTCTTGATGACGAACGAGCGCAGCCCCTCCCCGGCCGGCAGCGCACCGTTGGCCATGGTGGCCGCCACCGTGTGCACGAAGAACGGGATCACCACCGCCCAGACCACCAGGCAGTACGGGCACAGTGCCCCGATCTGGGTGATCGCCGCCACCTGCAGCCAGGTGACGAAGGCGATACCGAGGGCGGCCCCGGCGAGCAGGCAGCGCCAGTACCAGCGCGGCAGGCGCACCCGGCTGACGAGCAGCACCCCGGTGGTGAGCAGCACCGGGAAGGTGAGCAGCCCGAGCACCGGGTTCGGGATGCCGAACACCTTCGCCTGCCAGCTGTCCAGGAAGATGCCGCAGCCGATCAGCGGGTTGATGTCGCAGGCGGGCACGAAGTCCGGGTCGGCGAGGATGCGGATGTGGTCGAGCATCAGCTCCAGCGAGGCGAACGTGCCGAGCACCCCGGTGACCAGCACCAGCACCGCATAGCTGCGCCGCACCGTGCTCAGTGTCTCCCGGCCGGGACTGGAGCCCGCCAGGTCCTCCCCGGACTCGTCAGCGTCGGCGACGCCGGTGACGTCGGCGGACCTGTGCTCGCTGCTCACGGTGCTCCTCGCTGTGGGTGTGCTCCCAGTATCGCCCATCTCAGTCCTGGGACTCCTGCCCGCTGACGAACTCGGTGGGCTGCGGCGGCCACATGGCCCACTCGCCAAGCTCCACCGAGGTGTCCGTGCCGATGGTGATCACCCGGTAGTCGACCGGCAGGTGCGTCTCGTGGTCCCACCGGATCACGGTGATGGTGGCCGGGTTGTTCAGCGGGCCGATGGTGGGCGCGCCGGATCCGGCACCGCCGGTGCTCGCCCCGACGTACTGGGTGCCCCAGCCGAGCTGGCGCGGCCCGACCTGGCGGTGCAGGTGCCCGGACAGGCTCACCGGCGCGCAGCCCGCCTCCAGGATCTGCCGGCCGGCGTACGGGCTGTGGATCAGCAGCACGTCCACCGGCTGCCCCTCGTCGGCCAGCTCGCAGCCGGTCGCGGCGAGCCGGTCCCCCATCTGCAGCACGGTCTCGTCCCGGGTCTGCCGGGTGGGCACGCCCAGGGAGCTCAGTGTGGGATCGGTGTCCCCGAGGAACCGCAGCCCGGCCACCTCCACCGGCTCGCCGAGCAGCGGGATCCAGCCGGCGTTGACCTCTTCCTCGGTGGTGGTTCGGGAGTCGTGGTTGCCGTCGGAGAACACCACCGGCAGGTCACCGAAGCCGTCGGCGAAGGCGGAGATGCAGTAGGACTCCACCGAGGTTCCGGCCATCACGGTGTCCCCGGCGTTGAGGATCAGGTCGGCGCCGGACTCCGCGGCCGCCGTACCGATCACGTCGGCCATGCCGATGTTGCAGTGCAGGTCGGTGACCATCACCCCGGTGATCAGGTCCGTCTCGGTCGCAGCCACCTCCTGGTCCTCCGCCGACGGCGTAGCCTCGCCGCCGGTGGTCGGCTCACCTGCCGAGGTCTGCTCGGCAGCCGAGGCGCTGGCCGCGCTGGTCGGGTTCTCCCCGCCACCGACCCCGTCGTCGGTCTCCGTCGGCACCGGGGAGGACAGTCCGTGCGCATCGGTGGCGTCCTCACCGGCCCCGTCGGCGGGGCCGGCCGCACCCTCCTCGGTCGCCTGCGCCGCCCGTTCGGCCTCGAAGGCGGAGGTGAGGTTGGCCTGCACGGCGGCGTAGAACTCGCTGTTCTTGTGGATCGCGTCCACCACGTACCCGCCGTAGTAGTCCACGATGGTCGCCAGCCGTCCGGTGATCCGGGCGTCCTCCAACGGGGTGCCGTCCAGCACGTCCGAGGTGCGTCCGACGTTGCCGGAGCCACGGGTGGCGTCCACCAGCGGCACCAGCACCAGCGCCACCACCACGGCCACCGCCAGCGGCGGCACCCCGGGTTGGCGGAACGCGTTCTTCATCGTCTCCCGGAGCAGACCGTGCCCGGCCAGGCGCAGGCAGGCCACCAGGGTCAGCTGGATCGACCAGAGCAGCGCCACCCGGCCGAGCGCGTTGGTGATCAGCCCGTCGGCGGCCTCCCGGATCGCCGGCTCGGGGTTGGCGAAGAACTGGGTGTAGCTCTGCAGGTCGGCGGTCAGTCCGGCGACCGGGTTCGCCCCGGGGGCGGCCAGCCCGATCGGGATCTCCTTGACCTGCACGTCCACACCGAGGCGCAGCGGCAGCGGGGAGTCGATGATGAGCGCGCCGAGCGGGCCCATGTCCACCCGGATCTCGTCGTTCAGCCGCACCGTGTACTCCGCCTCGTGCGGCCCCAGCGACCCGGTGTAGTGGGCGCTGAGCACCCCGATCACCAGGGCGACCAGTCCGGTGACGACCACGGTGATCCCCGCGCGGATCCCGCGCCGGGTCATCGGGCGCAGCCGGTGCCACCACTCCACCCGGTGCCGCGGCGTCTCGGCCTGGGTGCTCACTGGTAGCTCACGTAGTCCGGCTGCGGCTCGACGTCGTAGGTCTCGGCGGGGGTGAGCATGGGGTCATCCTCGTCGATGAAGTTCTTCCAGCCCCAGTGCACGCCCTCCGGCGCGTCGGCGCGCACGTTCTCCCAGGTGGCCTGCTTGGCCTCCGGGGTGCCGTTGCCGTCGGCGTGGATGAGCAGCGCCACCTCGCCACGGCTGGTGTCCAGGTCGGCCCGGTGGGTGATCATCCGCTGCTGGAACTGGTGCAGCACCACCATCTTCTGCGGCAGGGCGTTCTCCCGGGTGAAGTCGGCCAGGTAGTTCACCACCTGGTTCACCTCCTGGATGCCCACCGAGCCGATCTGCTCCAACGGCACCTGATCGTCGGTCAGCCGCCACTCCGGGTCCAGCGCGATCCCCACGTGCGGGTAGGCGAGCAGCTCCTCGTACTGGCGCACCTGGTCCAGGAAGCTGGAACGGCCGGGCTGGAAGTCGAGCACCACGTACTGCCCGGCCTCCGCGGCGGCCTCGATCAGCGGCACGAACTTCTCCGCGTCGAACTCGGTGGAGTAGTTGCCGTCCGAACCGGCGGAACCGGCAGCCACGGTGACGATCACCTCGAGCGTGGGCACCACGGTGTCCTCGGTGAGGTCCGCGTAGTCGGCCGCACGGTCGGCGGCCAGGTCGATCGTCTCGGCGGTCCCCTGTTCACCGAGCACGCCCAGGCTGGGCGTGCCGGGGTGCCCGTAGAGGGCCACGTAGCGCTTGTGGTCGAAGACCAGCTGGCCACCGCCGGGCAGCTCGGTCCCGGTGGCAGCGGTGGCCGCCTGCCAGCCGAACGTGGTCTCGTCCCCGTAGCTGGTGCCGTAGCCGACCAGCGCTTCGGCGGGGCCGAGGGCGCTGACGGTCTGCACCGAGAGGCGCGGGTCGCCGGCGACGATCGCGACCTTCGCGCCGGCGGCGCGGGAGTTGGCCACCGCCACCGCCTGGTAGTCCTGGCCGTCGGCGAGCACGTGCAGGCCCGCCACGGCCTGACCGCGCACCAGCGGGGGCATGTGGCCGCTGCGTTCGGGCGCCTGGCCACCGGTCCCGTCACCGGCGGGGTAGAGCTGACCGGGCTCGAGGGTGGCCACCGACTGGGTGAGCTGCTCCGCCTCCGGTGCCGGCACCTCGCTGAACGCGGTGTCCAGGTGCTGGCCGACCAGCTCGGTCAGGCCTTCGGCGTCGCCCGGGTCGGGCTGGACGTTCAGGCTGGTCAGGTCGATACCGCCGAGGTCCACCGCCCCGACCGGGATGAGGGTGCGCACACCGAGGCGGAGCAGCTCGGCCTCCAGGTCCTCGGCGTCCACACCGGTGAGCAGCACCGGGGCGCCGAGCGCGATCCCGATCGAGGAGGCCCGCAGCAGCGCGTCCTGGTCGGCAGCGGGTGCCAGCACGACCGCCTGGGCGGAGGCGAAGTACCGTTCGCTGCTGCTCAGCGCGAGCGCTGCCGGATCGGTCTGCTGCACCAGGCTGGTGGCATCGTCGGGCAGCTGGGCCACGGCGGCCGGTTCCGGCTCGGGCGGCGGCGAGGTGGGGTCGGGGTCCACCGTCGTGGTCCCGGTGCATCCGGCGAGCCCCAGCGCCAGCGCGGTCAGCGCCGCCCAGGCGGTCGCAGGTCGGAATCGCACGAGTCCCCCCAGATCACGTAGGGAAAGGTCAGGTCCGCGCCCCCCGCGGCGTCCCTACTGTACGCCCCCGTCCTGGGGATCCTGGCCCCGGGAGACCGTGGCGTCCCTCTCAGTCCCGGCGCTGCTCGAGGCGTTCCGGCCGGCGCGGCGCAGCAGCCCGCGGCGTGGCGCGCCGTCGCCACCGGTGCTGGGTGGCCGGCCCTCGTCGCGGGCCTTGCGCAGCTCGGCCCGGGACCGGCGCAGCCAGCGCCAGCCGAGCACCCCACCGACCACCCCGACCAGGGCGACGATCGCACCGGCCAGGGTGGCACCGGTGAACGACGGGGCACCGATGATCATGTCCAGCCGGGCGTCGTAGGCCGAAGAGGTGCGGCCCACGTCGATCATCAGGGTGAGCACGTTCGGCAGCGCCAGCAGGGCGCCGGCAGCGGCGACGATCAGCCGGGTGCGCCACTGCCACCGCGAGCGCACGGCGACGGCGATGATCCCCGCCGGCAGTGCGGTGAACACCACCCCGCAGACCAGCCCGGCGAGGATGCCGGCGCTGCTGATGCCCTGCACCCACCCGGTGACCACCCCGGCCCACCACCCGGGCAGCACGATGCTGCCGACCACGCCGAGCAGCACCAGCACCACGAGCACCCCGAGCGCCACGGTGACCCTGCGCAGCCAGGCCGGAGGAACGCCGTCGGCGAACCGCCAGCGGGACGGGGCGGGCGCGCCGGGGTGCCCCGGCTGACCGGGCGGCTGCGGATCGGCACTGCTCATACCCTCATCCTGGCACTGCTCGGCTCAGACCAGCGAGTCCTGCCAGGCCTTGTGCAGTGCCGCGAAGGAGCCGGTGCCGCCGATCAGCTCCTCCGGGGAGCCGTCCTCGACCACCTCGCCCTTGCGCATCACCAGCACCCGGTCGGCGATCGCCACGGTGGACAGCCGGTGGGCGATGATCAGCGCCGTGCGGTCGGCCAGCAGCGTCTGCAGCCCGCGCTGCACCAGCCGCTCCCCGGGGATGTCCAGGGAGCTGGTGGCCTCGTCCAGGATGAGCACGGCCGGGTCGGCCAGGAACGCCCGGGCGAAGGAGATCAGCTGCCGCTGCCCGGCGCTGA
>CAZMDO010000153.1:0-1535 GCA_964564445.1 uncultured Ruaniaceae bacterium
TGCGCGACGGCGCCCAGCAGGAGGGGATGAACCTCTCCGTGGCGGACAAGCTCGCCATCGCCCCGCTCCTGGACGAGCTCGGCGTGTCCTCGATCGAGGGCGGGTGGCCCGGCGCGATCCCGAAGGACACCGAGTTCTTCGCCAAGGCTGCCAAGGAGCTCACCCTGCACAATGCCGAGCTGGCGGCGTTCGGCGCCACCCGCAAACCCGGCACGAGCGCACACCAGGACACCCAGGTGCGCGCCCTGGTGGACTCCGAGGCGCCGATCATCACCCTGGTGGCCAAGAGCGACATCCGGCACGTGGAGCGCGCCCTGCGCACCACCGGCGAGGAGAACCTCGCGATGATCGCCGACACCGTCTCCTACCTGCGCGGCCACGGCCGGCGGGTGATCCTCGACGCCGAGCACTTCTTCGACGGCTACCGCTACGACCCCACCTACGCCCTCCGTGCGGTGACCACCGCGCTCGAGGCGGGTGCCGACGTCGTCGCGCTGTGCGACACCAACGGCGGCATGCTGCCGGACTGGGTGCACGAGATCGTCACCGCCGTGGCCGCCCGCACCGACGGCACGCTCGGCATCCACGCCCACAACGACTCCGGCTGCGCAGTGGCGAACTCGATGGCCGCGGTGGCCGCCGGCGCACGGCAGGTGCAGGGCTGCGTGAACGGCTACGGCGAACGCACCGGGAACGCCGACCTGCTCGCCGTGGTGGCCAACCTGGAGCTCAAGCTCGGCCTGCGCACCCTCACCGGCGCCGGGCTGGAAGAGGTCACCCGGATCGCGCACGCCGTCAGCGAGATCACCAACATCGCCCCGTTCGCCCGTCAGCCCTACATCGGCGCCAGCGCGTTCGCGCACAAGGCGGGCCTGCACGCCAGCGCCATCCGGATCGACCCCGACCTGTACCAGCACGTGGACCCGCGCCAGGTCGGCAACGACATGCGCATGCTGGTCTCGGACATGGCCGGCCGCGCCAGCATCGAGCTGAAGGGCCGCGAGCTCGGCTTCGACCTCGCCGGCCAGCCGGACCTGCTCGGGCGCATCACCACCCGGGTCAAGGACGCCGAGGCCAACGGCTACACCTTCGACGCCGCGGACGCCTCCTTCGACCTGCTGCTGCGCGAGGAGGTGACCGGCCGGAGGCCGAGCTACTTCCGGGTGGAGTCCTGGCGGGCGATCGTGGAGCACGGCGGCACCCCGAACGGCACCGACGCCGACGTCTCCTCCGAAGCCACCGTCAAGCTGCACGCCGGCGAGACCCGTGTGGTCAGCACCGGTGAGGGCAACGGCCCGGTGAACGCCCTGGACCATGCGCTCCGCCTCGCCCTGGGCGCCGCCTACCCGCAGATCGAGGACTTCGAGCTGATCGACTACAAGGTGCGGCTGCTGGACAGCGCCCACGGCACCGACGCGATCACCCGGGTGCTGATCGAGCACACCGACGGGCAGCGGTCCTGGAGCACCGTGGGGGTGGGCGGGAACCTGCTCGAGGCCTCCTGGGAGGCGCTCGTGGACGGGATGGTCTACGGG
>CAZMDO010000153.1:1635-6107 GCA_964564445.1 uncultured Ruaniaceae bacterium
CGGGAACCTGCTCGAGGCCTCCTGGGAGGCGCTCGTGGACGGGATGGTCTACGGGTTGCTGCTCGGGGACGTCGAGCCGCTGTAACCGCCCGCTCGCCGGTCGTGGTTAGGCTGGCGGTGTGAGCAGAGGCGAGTACAAGGTCACGGGCGGCAAGCTGGTCGCCGCCGAGGTCGAGGTCACCGATGGCCGGCTGAGCCAGGTGCACATCAGCGGGGACTTCTTCCTCGAACCCGACGAGGCGCTGGAACGCCTGGACGCTGCCCTGCTCGGCATGCCGGCCACCGCCAGCGTCAAGCAGATGACCCAGGTCCTGACCACCGCCGTCGACGGTGCCACCCTGATCGGCTTCACCCCGGCCGCGGTGGCGATCGCGGTCCGCCGGGCGCTCGGCCGGGCGACCAGCTGGTCGGACCACACCTTCGAGATCGTGCACCCCGAACCGCTGCTGCCGATCATCAACCTGGCGCTGGACCAGGTGCTGCTGGAGGAGGTCGGCGCCGGACGCCGTGGGCCCACCCTACGGATGTGGGAGTGGAACGACGCCTGCGTGGTGATCGGCTCGTTCCAGTCGCTGAGCAACGAGGTCGACCACGACCAGGCCGCGCAGCTGGGCGTGCAGGTGGTGCGCCGGATCTCCGGCGGCGGGGCGATGTTCATGGAGCCCGGCAACTGCATCACCTACTCGCTGTACGTGCCCGGCTCCCTGGTGGAGGGGCTGAGCTTCGAGCAGTCCTACGCCTTTCTGGACGACTGGGTGCTCGGCGCCCTGGAGGAGCTGGGCATCGACGCCCGGTACGTGCCGCTGAACGACATCGCCTCACCGGCCGGCAAGATCGGCGGGGCGGCGCAGAAGAGGCTCGCCGGCGGCGCGGTGCTGCACCACGTGACGATGGCCTACGACATCGATGCGGACAAGATGATGAAGGTGCTGCGGATCGGCCGGGAGAAGCTCTCCGACAAGGGCACCACCAGCGCGAACAAGCGGGTGGACCCGATGCGCAGCCAGACCGGCATGTCCCGGGAGGCGATCATCTCCTCGATGAAGGACCACTTCCGGTCCCGGTACGCGACCACCGAAGGCGGTCTGCGCGCCGAGGAGCTGGCCCGGGCCGAGGAGCTGGCGCGCACCAAGTTCGCCGACCCGGACTGGCTCGCCCGGGTGCCCTGACGCACCGCCGACGGCGGGACTCGCCGGGGCGGGGCGGCTCGCCGTGGCGAGCCGGTGCTGCAGGCGACCGGCTCGCCCGGGCGACCTGACCTCAGGCGCTCGGTGCGCCGTCGTCGGAGGTGGTCTCCTGCTTGGCGATCTCGGCCCGGACCTCGTCCATGTCCAGGTCCTTCACGCCGTCGATGAGCTGCTGCAGCGAGGACGCCGGCAGCGCACCGGCCTGGTTGAACACCAGGATGCCGTCCCGGAAGGCCATCAGCGTGGGGATGGCCTGGATGCCGGCCATCGCGGCGAGCTGCTGCTCGGCCTCGGTGTCCACCTTCGCGAACGTGATGTCGGTGTGCTCGCCGGAGGCCTTCTCGTAGATCGGCGCGAACTGCTTGCACGGGCCGCACCAGTCCGCCCAGAAGTCGATGAGGACGATCTCGTTGTCGGTGATGGTCTGCTGGAAGCTGTCGGTGGTGATGTCGACAGTGGCCACGGTGGATCTCCTTGTGGGTCGGGGGCTGTCAGCGACAACACCGCTGGCGCTGAGGTATTCCGAGAGTGGCCCGGGTCACGCGTGGGCGTGCGGGTGCGCGTTGTGCTCCTCGGGTCGACACTGTGCTGGTCGATCGAAGCGGAGGGTCACCCATGCGACACGCCTACCTGTGGCTGCTGAAGAACACCCTCAACCGGTTCACCGCCCGGCTCGCCCGCGCCGGCACAGGACCGTTCTCCCTGGTCCGGCACGTCGGGCGCAGGTCCGGCAAGGAGTACGAGACCCCGATCATCGTGGCCGCCGTGCCGGAGGGCTTCGTCGCCGAGCTCACCTACGGCGAGGACGTGAGCTGGTACCGCAACGTCGTCGCCGCCGGCGGGTGCCGCATCCTGGTCCGCGGCCGCCCGCACCGGGTGGTGGCGATCGAGCCCTACCCGGTCGAGGCCGGGCGGGCAGCGTTCGGCCTGCCTGCCCGGGTGGTGCTGCGCGTGCTGCGGCGCCGGGAGTTCCGGCTGCTGCGCACTGCCGGCGCGGATGTGCCAGGCTGACCGCATGCCCCGACAGATCGCCACCACCACCCGCCTGGACCGCGCCGGCCTGGAGGAGTTCCTCCGCCCGCGCCACCACGGCATCCTGCTCACCACCCGCAGCGACGGCGGTCCGCAGCTCTCCCCGGTGACCCTGGGCCTGTCCGCAGCGGGCCAGGTGGTGATCTCCACCTACCCGGAGCGGGCGAAGGCGGCAAACCTGCGCCGCCGGCCGGCCGCCTCGGTGTGCGTGCTGTCCGAGGAGTTCAACGGCCCGTGGGTGCAGGTGGAGGGCGCCGCGGAGGTGATCGAGGGGACCGCGGCGGTGGAGCCGCTGGTGGAGTACTACCGGTGCATCGCCGGGGAGCACCCGGACTGGGCGGAGTACCGGGAGGCGATGCGGGCCCAGGGCAAGGCGCTGATCCGGATCACCATCGAGCGCTGGGGTCCGGTGGCCACCGGCGGCTTCCCGGCGCGGCTCGCCGAGGACTGAGCCGTCAGGGCGTCGGCCGCGCCCCGAACACCGCGCTGCCGACCCGCACGATCGTCGCCCCGGCCGCGATCGCGACCTCCAGGTCCCCGGACATGCCCATGGACAGCTCGGTGGCCCCCTCGGTGCCGGGCGCACCGCTGCCGGCCACCTGGTCGCGGATGCGGGCGAGCGCGTCGTAGCCGGCCCGCACCTGCGCCTCGTCCGGCGTGTTCGCGCCGATCGTCATGAACCCGCGCAGGTGCAGGTGCGCACACCCGGCGACCTGCTCGGCGAGCCCGGCCGCCTCGGCCGGAGCCACCCCGGCCTTGGACTCCTCACCGGAGACGTTCACCTGCACCAGCACGTCCAGGTCCCGCCCCCGGGCCGCAGCCGCCCGGTCCAGCCGTTCGGCGAGCCGCAGCGACGCCACGCTCTGCACACAGTCCGCCCAGGTCATCACCTGGTTCACCTTGTTCGACTGCAGGTGCCCGATGAAGTGGCTCTCGTGGTCGAGGTCGGCCAGCTCCGGCTCCACCGCGCGCAGCTCCTGGGCCCGGTTGTGCCCGATCAGCTGCTCCCCGGTGGCCAGCGCCGCCCGGATCCGGGCCGGGTCCACCGTCTTCACCGCGAGCAGCAGCCGTACCTGGTCCTCGCGTCCGGCGGCCTCGGCCGCCTGCGCGATCCGCTCCCGCACCTGCTCGACGGCGTCACTCACCGTGGTCATCGAGGCTCTCCCGTGATCGTGATGCCGAGCTGGTCCGCCAACGACGGCAGTGCGCTGACCGCGTCCTCCCAGCTGAGCTCGGCCCCGCGCAGGGAGTCCGCACCCTGGATCTGCGCCAGCCGGCAGCCGGTGAAGCTCACCCGGTGGGCGCGCAGCCCGGCGAACCGCGCCCCGCTCAGGTCACAGCCGGTGAACTGCACCCGGGTCAGCTCCGCCCCGGTGAAGTCCGCCTCCCGCAGCGAGGTGCCGGTGATGGTCACGTCCGTCCACCGGGCGGAGTGGGCGGAGAGGGCGTCGGCCACCGCATCCTCCAGGCGCACCTCCCGCCACCGCGACCGCAGCCAGGAGGAGCCGGTCAGACGCGCCCCGGTCAGCGTGCACCGGATCAGCCCCACGTCCCGGGTGGTCAGGCCGGCCAGGTCCGCGCCGGTGGCGTCACAGTCGGTGAACGTGCACCGCTCCCAGGTGCCCTCGGCGGCGCGCAGCCGGCGCAGGTCGCCCTGGTCCAGGTCCAGCTCGTCGATCTCGGCGCCGAGCCAGACCGCACCGGTGAAGCTGGTGCCGGTCAGCGTGGCGCCGGCCAGGTCCGCGGGCTCCATCGTCAGACCTTCGGCTGGTCGGGGTAGGCCACGGGGTCCTTGTCGTACCCCGCGGTGAGCTCGGCCCGCCGGTCCAGCACGTCCGGGCGCAGCGCGGCCATGTCCTTGAGCACGCGCTTGCGGGTCCGCTTGCTGATCAGGTCGATGTACAACCGGCCGTTCAGGTGGTCGGTCTCGTGCTGGAAGCAGCGGGCCAGGTAGCCGTCGGCCTCGTGGCTGATGGCGTTGCCGTCGATGTCGGAGCCGGTCAGGCGCACGTGCAGGGGCCGGAACAGGTCGGCACCTGGCCCGGGCACGGACAGGCAGCCCTCCTCCACCTCCTCGGTGTCCTCCCCGAGCACCTCGACCACCGGGTTGCACACGTGGCCCACGTACCGCACGCCGTCATCGGTGGTGAGGTCGTAGACGAACAGCCTCAGGTCCACGTCCACCTGGTTGGCCGCCAGGCCCACACCCTCGGCGATGAGCATGGTCGCGAACATGTCGTCCACCAGGGTGCG
>CAZMDO010000154.1:0-6095 GCA_964564445.1 uncultured Ruaniaceae bacterium
CGCGCACCACGGAGAGCGCCTCGGCGGAGGCGTCCTCGTCGTGGGAGCGGCCACGGAGCAGGGAGATCATGCCTCCCATGCTCCCACGCCCGGGCGGGCGAGAAGCTCGGCGGCATGCTGGCGCGCCGCGGCGGAGTCCGGGTCACCGGAGAGCATCCGCGCCAGCTCGGTCTCCCGGTCGCTGCCGGTGACGGCGCACACGTCGCTGGCGGTGACCGCCTCACCCTGGTCTCCACTCGTCTTGGTGACGACCAGGTGCCGGTCGGCGAACGCCGCCACCTGGGGCAGGTGGGTGACCACGACCACCTGGGTGCGCCGGGCCAGCTCGGCGAGCCGTCGGCCCACCTCCACGGCGGCGCGGCCACCGACGCCGGCATCCACCTCGTCGAAGACGAAGGTGGGCAGCGGGGCGTCCTCGGTGTCGGCCTGCCGGCGCGCCAGGGCGACCTCGAGGGCGAGCATCACCCGGGACAGCTCACCTCCGGAGGCGCCCTTGCCGAGCGGCCGGGCGGGGGCGCCCGGGTGGGCGCTGAGCAACAGCTGGACGTCCTCGGCGCCGTAGGGGCCGGGCTCGGCCAGCGGGGTGGTCTGCACCAGCAGGGAGGCGCCGGGCATCGCCAGCCCGGTCAGCTCGGCGCCGACGGCCTCCGTCATCGCCGCACCGGCGCTGGCCCGCCCGGCGCTGATCCGCTCCGCGAGCTCCCTCTCGGTCTCCTCCAGCTCAGCGAGCCGGGCGATCAGCGCCTCCCGGCCGGCCCCGGGGGCGGTGAGCTCTCCGATGCGCGCCCGGGCCCGGCCGGCGAAGTCGAGCAGGTCGGCGAGGGTGTCCCCGTCGGCGTGGGCGCGGACCAGCTCGGTGATCGCGGCGCGGCGTTCGTGCACCTGCTCCAGCCGGTCCGGGTCGGCCGCCAGGTCGGTGAGGTAGGACCCGAGCTCGGTGAGCAGGTCGGAGAGCTGGTAGCTGATCCCGTCCAACCGCTGGGTCCACTCCGCCAGCGCGTCGTCGTGCTCGGCCGCAGCGGCCAGGGTGCGGCGGGCGGCCTCGACCAGGGCGAGCGCCCCCTCCGGGGCGGACGGGTCCTCCACGCCGCCGATCGCCTCGTGCGCGGTGCCGGCGGCCAGCCGCAGGTCCTCCACGTTGCCGAGCCGTACCGCCTCCGCGCGCAGCTCGGCATCCTCCCCGGCGCGGGGGTCGAGCGCATCGATGGCCTCCACGGCACGGGTGAGGCGGGCCAGCTCGGCCTCCCGGTCGCGAGAGTCGACGTCCCAGGCGTCCAGCTCGGCCGCGGCGGACTGCCGGGCGGCGTGCACCTCGGTGTACCGGGCCAGGTCGGCCAGGTGCTCCGGGCCGGCGTAGGCGTCCAGGGCGCGGCGCTGCTGGGCGGGTGAGCGCAGCCGCAGCTGGTCGCTCTGCCCGTGCACGGTGATCAGGTCGGCACCGACCTCGGCGAGCAGCCCCTGCGGCACGCTGCGCCCGCCCAGGTGTGCCCGAGAACGCCCCTGGGCGGCGACGGTCCGGACCACCAGCAGCGCGCCGTCGTCGAGCATGGCCCCGGCCTCGGTGGCGAGGGTGAGCGCAGGATGGCCCGGGGGCGGGACGAACCGGCCCTCCACGGTGGCGCGCTCCCGGCCGGGGCGCACCGCGTCCGGGTCGGCCTTGCCACCGAGGAGCAGGGACAGACCGGTGAGCACCATCGTCTTCCCGGCCCCGGTCTCACCGGTGATCACGGTCAGGCCGGGGTCGAGCTCGATCAGCGCCGAGGAGATGACGCCGAGGTCGGTGATGGCGATCTCTTCGATCATGGGGCGTCCTTCGCGCCGCGCCAGCCGGCCACGGGCAGGTTGAACTTGCCCACCAGGCGGTCGGTGAACGGCGCCAGGTTGAACCGGGCCAGGCGCACCGGCTCGCTGCCGCGGACCACGTCGATGCGGGCGCCGGGAGCAGCGTCCAGGCGGCGCCGGCCGTCGCACCAGAGCACCGCGGGGGTGAAGCTGCGGGCGAGCACCTCCACGGTCATCCGGGAGTCCGGGCCGACCACCAGCGGGCGGGCGAACAGCGAGTGGGCGCTGATCGGCACCAGCAGCATGGCCGCCACGTCCGGCCAGACCACCGGGCCGCCGCCGGAGAAGGCGTAGGCCGTGGAACCGGTGGGGGTGGCCATCACCACCCCGTCGCAGCCGAACGTGGACAGGCCGCGGTCGTCGATGCCGATCGCCACCTCGATCATCCGTTCCCTGTCGATCTTCTCCACGCTGACCTCGTTGATCGCCCAGCCGTGGGCCGGTGGCCCGTCCGGGGGGCTGAGGGTCAGGTCGAGGGTCATCCGCTCCTCGACCTGGTAGTCCCCGTCGGCGGCGCGGGCGACCACGTGCGCCACCCGGTCCACCTCGGACTCGGCGAGGAAGCCGACGTGCCCGAGGTTGATGCCGACCAACGGGGTGCCCCGGCCCCGGACCAGCTCGGCGGCGCGCAGGATGGTGCCGTCCCCACCGAGGACGATGACCAGCTCGATGTCTCCGCCGTCGATCTCGTCCTCACCGATCGGGGTCATCGAGTGCCGCCGCAGCTCGGTGGCGACCAGCTCCGCGGTGTGCGCGGCGGCCGGCCGGCCGGGGTGGGTGAGCACCAGCACGCGGCGGGTCACGGCCTGTCCTCCGTCCCCTGCCCGGCGGGCCCGGCGGCGATCGCGTCTGAGATCATGGTCTCGAGCTCCTCCTCGCTCGGGGCGGCATCGCGGTGGGCATGCACAAAGTACTCGACGTTCCCGCTCGGCCCGGGCAGCGGGCTGGCCACCACGGCCCGCACGCCCCGCCCGAGCTCGGCGGCGGCCGCGGCCACGGTGCGCACCGCCTCGGCGTGCAGGGTGACGTCGCGGACCACTCCCCCGGCCCCGAGACGGTCCTTGCCGACCTCGAACTGGGGTTTGACCATCAGCAGCAGGTCGGCGTCCTCGGCGGCAGCAGCCACCAGGGCGGGCAGCACCAGGGTGAGGGAGATGAAGGACAGGTCGCCGACCACGAGCCCGGGCGGCGGCGCCACGGCGGCAGGGTCGAGGGTGCGGACGTTGGTGCGGTCCAGCACGGTCACCCGTGCGTCGGTCTGCAGCGACCATGCGAGCTGGCCGTAGCCGACGTCCACCGCGACCACGTGGGCGGCGCCGCGGCGCAGCAGCACGTCGGTGAAGCCGCCGGTGGAGGCGCCGGCGTCCAGCACCCGGCGGCCGACGACCTGCGGGGCGGCCGCACCGAGGGCATCGAGCGCGCCGGCGAGCTTGTGCCCGCCGCGGGAGACGTACTCCTGGCTGCCCTCGGGCGGATCGAGCAGCCGCACCGCACGCGCCGGGTCGAGCTGGGTGGCGGGCTTGCTGGCCACGGTGCCGTCCAGCAGCACCCGGCCCTGGGCGATCAGCTCGGAGGCGTGCTGGCGGGAGCGGGCCAGGCCCCGGCGCACGAGCTCGGCATCCAGACGTGCTCGGCGGGCCATCAGTCCTCCGCTTGGGCGAGCTGGTCCTGCAGGGTGGTCAGGACGTGCTCGAAAGCGGCCACGTGCTCGGGCAGGGGACGGTCGGCGAGCTGTTCGACATCCGCGACTGCGGCCTCGATCTGCTCGGCTGCGTCCATGGTGGCTCCTTCCGCTGCCGGTCCCTCGCTGTCGGTGCTCACGCTACCTGGCCGGTCGCGTGCTCAGTCGGAGGCTACGGCCAACTCGCCACCGGGTGCACCCAGCACTGTGGACACACCGGCGTCGTCGCTGGCCGCCCACGCGGCGGCGCAGGCGGCGCGCAGCTCGTCCAGGGTCAGCTCGGCGCCGGTGTGCAGGTCGATCTCACCGTCCGGGCGGCGCACCAGCACGGTCTGGCCGTGGCTGCGCGCGACGGCGTCCCGACAGGTCCAGCTGTTCTCCTCGCCGGGCTGCGGGGCCGGGTGGGGCAGGGCGAGGGCGCGCAGGTCGGTGCCGAGGTAGCCGGGGCGTTCCTCGGCGCGGGCGCGCAGCAGCTCGGCGGGACCGTCCACACCGGTGAGGACGTGCAGACCCGGGTAGCCGGCGGCGCGGGCACCGGCCAGGTCGGTGTTCAACCGGTCGCCGACCACGAGCGGACGACCCGCCCCGGCACGGGTGGCCGCCTGCCGGAAGATCTCCGGTTCCGGCTTGCCCGCCGCGCGCGGTCGCACCCCGGTGGCGTGCACCACGGCGGTGACCAGGGAGCCGTTCCCGATCGCCATGCCGCGGTCGGTGGGCAGGGTGGAGTCCATGTTGGTGGCCACGTGGCTGGCACCGGCGTTGATCGCATAGGTCGCCTCGGCGAGGTCGGCCCAGGACAGGCTCTTCTCCAGGCCCTGGACCACCACGGTCGGCTGCTCCTCGGCGGACTCGACCACCTTCAGGCCCTCGTCGAGGAGGGCCCGGCGCAGCCCTTCGCCGCCGACGGGCAGCACCCGGGTGCGCTCGTCGGCGTCCTGGGCCACCATCCGCGCGGCCGCCTGGGCGGCCGTGGTGATCTCCTCCGGTCCGGTGGGCACCCCGAGGTCGGTCAGGTGCCGGGCCACCACGTCCGGGGTGCGGGAGGCGTTGTTCGTGACGAACATCATCTGCATCCCGGCTTCGCGTGCCGCGGCCAGCGCTGCGGCGGCGTGCGCCACGGCGTGCTCGCCGCGGTACACCACACCGTCCAGGTCGAGGAGGGCGACGTCGTAGCTCACCTGCAGGGGGTCGTCGCACCCCAGGAGCGTGCCGGGCTCAGCCATCGACGCTGTCGTCCTCTCGTTCGTCGGTCGTGGCCTCGAGCACCCCGAACGCCACGTCGTCATCCTCCACGGCCGGTGCTGGGATGGTGGCCTCGAGGGCATCGGCCTCCGCCTCCCGCCCGGCTGCCCGCAGGGCGGTCACTCGCGCCTGCGCGACTCTGGTGCGCATCTCCTCGTCGGCCACCTCGCGGACGAGCTGCTGGTCGAGCACGAGCAGGGCGGCTTCGGGCTGGTCGAGGTCGAGCCGCGCCCCGCTCGCCACCAGCGCGAGCTCCACCCGGTCGGTGACCGTCATGTCCTTGCTCGGCGGCGCCGCCGCCAGGTCGAGGGCCCGCTCGGGCCGGCCCAGGCCGCGTTCACAGTCGGCCTCGATGGCGCGCAGCGCATCCAGCCCGCTGAGCCGGCGTACGGTTCGGATCTCCCGCAGCGCCTCCGCGTACCGGCCGGTGGCGTAGGCCGTCAGCGCGACCGCCTCCCGCACCACGTCCACCCGCCCGGCACGCCGCACCGCCGACTGGGCGTGCTGGTAGGCCAGCTCGGGGTCGTCCTCCACGAGCAGACCGGCCATCACCAGGTGACGTCCGACGCGTTCCGCGCTCTCCTTGCTCAGCGTGCGCAACCGCTGACGGGCCTGCCGGTCCAGCTGGGAGAACGTCACGTCCTCGTCGATCGGCGGGTCCAGGGGCCGGTCCGCCTGCGGTGGGCGGGCCTCGCCGCGCGGCAGCGGCCGTCGGTGCTCACCCGCCCCCGGTGCGCGAGAGCGGTCCGGGCGTCCCTCGTACCGTTGGCCACCCTGCCGCGGCCCCACGTTGCTGCGACGACCGCCATCCGGGCGCGGACCTCGTTCCCCGCGGGCGGCGCCACGCTCGGCACCCCGACCGGAACCGGAACCGCCCCGGTAGCCCCGAGACCCGCTGTCATCGCGTTGCCGGCGTGGCCCGCCGTAGCCGCCGCGGCCGCCGTCACCACGTGGGCCACCGCCCCGAGCACCCGGACCGCGTTGCCGGCCATCGCTGCCCGGGCCACCGCGGTCACCGTCAGCACGACCGCCCTGCCGTTCCCGCCCTTGACGACGGGGCTCTGCACCGTGATCGCGGTCGGGGGATCGCCGAGACCGTTCGCCGTCTCGTTCGTCGCCGTTCTCAGCCTCGCCGGCCATCACAATCCCTCTCCGCTGTTCAGCTACCTGCCAAAGCCTACCCGCCCGTGGCCGGCCCACAGGGGCTGTCCGCGGGTGGGGTGGTGTTAACGCAGTCAAGCCACCCCGGGGTGGGGTGGCTTGACTGGAATGGTTGTCCGGCGGTGTCCTACTCTCCCACGACCTCGCGGTCGCAGTACCATCGGCGCTG